>DATFRK010000117.1:0-5287 GCA_035263325.1 Pyrinomonadaceae bacterium
GTACCGGTACGATCGGAGCCCAGCTTACAGTGGACAAACACGGGTTGGTTTTCACTTTTGTTGAGAAGGGCCAAAACGTCCCCGATGATTTTGTCACTCGGTCGGCCCATGCGAGCCATTGGGAGGTTGAAATAGCGTAACCCGGCAGCGCGCGCCTCTGCTTCTTCGGCCTGCTCATGTTCGTCGTCGTCGCGGAGATTGATGATTGTCTTAATGCCAAGTGACGCGAGTTTCTGCAGCCCTCCCTGCTTGGGTTGGCCACCGCGATAGACTTCCTTACTGACCTCGTGAAAGTTTGGCAGTTCAGCGTATTTAGGGTCCTGGGCGAGGATCACGAACTGGCAAGTAGCCGCGAAGGTCACTGCCCAGAGCCATACAACTTTCTGTCTCATAACGTTCGGAACATTGTAGTCCCGTTGGCGGAAGAAATAGAACACCGGAACACTTGGTGGCAAGAGACCACAGGCTTCAGCCTGGTGGAGCTTCAATTTTCGCCTAAATGGTAGGTAGAAATTGAAGCTCCCCAGACTAAAGCCTGGGGTATCTCTGAGGTGCTTCGGCGTTTGACTGTAGGTAGAAATTGAAACTCCCCAGACTGAAGTCTGGGGTATCTCTGAGGTGCTCCGGCGCTTGACTGTAGGTAGAAGTTGAAGTTCCCCGGACTGAAGTCTGGGGTATCCATCGTGGCAGAAGTTACTAGACTAAAATTTCCTCTCTGAGAAATCCTGTGACAGCATCCATCGTCAATGCTGGCTGATCTCGATGCGGGCTGTGGCCACAATTGTTGAGAACCATTGTCCTCTGTACCTCTCCCTTACACCCAGCCGAAATCTTTTCCAACTGACACACTGTCCCATACGAATCATTCACGCCCTGGAGCAACAACACCGGGACCTCGATGCGCGGCAAGTACTCCTCGATATTCCAGGAATAGAATTCCGGATCAAGCCAAACGTCGTGCCAACCCCAGAACGCATTGTCAACATTCTTTCCATGATAGCGTTCGAGACGTTGCTTGAGCGTACCCTGCTCGTATTCCCACTTGATCGACCGGATACTCTCAAGGCCAAAGTCTTCCACAAAAACATGTGGTGCTTCCAGGACTAGTCCTCGAACGCGCTCAGCCTGGCCAGAGCCGGCATAAATAAGGGCAATTGACCCACCGTCGCTGTGTCCGAAGAGAATCACTCTAGCCACGTCGAGAGCGTCTAGCACCTGCGGCAGCGTAACAAGAGCTTCGTCGTGCATGAACCTGACAGGACGCGGCAGCGAGACCGGGTCAGAGTTGCCATAACCAGCGCGACTGTAGACCAGAGCGCCACAACCAACGGCTGCCGCTACCTGTCGGGGAAAATCACGCCACATCTGTGCACAGCCGAGGCCTTCATGGAGAAACACAATGGTCGGCGCCTCTCGGGGAGGTGGTCCATACCAACTGTATTCCAGACGATGACCGCCCGCTTCGAGATACGGCACTCTGATTCCTGTTTATAAGTTAGTTTGGATCGACCTTGGCGCAAGCCGGAAAGGGAAAGACGAGTTTGATGTCCTCGAGATCGCTATTTATCTCTAGCTTGATTGCCTTAGTGCCAACGTCAGATACGTTCTTCTGTTTGAGGAGTTCGTCCAGTTTAGGGCAGTTAGCATATTCCCCTTGATATGCGTACATAAAGCCCCGGAGTGAACCCTTGAGTCCCTCAAGCACATTCAAGGTAAAGCGACCTTGTTTGTCGGTGCTGGTGTGAACTTCTCCTGAGTAACCCGGTCTCACTGAATCTGCCTTGAACTCAACGAACGCTTTGGCTACTGGCGTGCCGTCTTCGTACAACAGGACTCCTTTAAGAATCCTGGTCGATTCTTGCGTAGGGATATGGATGTCGTAGTCAGACAAATTGTCACCGGCACTAATTGTCAGGACCGTGGCTTTCTCCTTCTCAAAAACGCCAGGATAGTAGGCTAACGGGAAGGGAGCATTACTACTGATTTCACCGTAAAAGTTGACAATCATGACGTAATCACCCGGAGGAATATCCTTTACCTCGTACTTTCCGTCTTTGTCGGTGCAGTCGAAAAGCCAATTCTTCTTATTCGCCATGTCTTTCGGAGTCAGGTTAAGACAAACATTGGGTAGCACTTGTCCATCCGCCCCAAAAAGAGTGCCGGAGATACTGGTATTCGAACTGAAAACAAAACCAACCGAAGCGCAAGACTTTTCTTTGAGCACCACGAGCGGGTCCTTCGTCAGCGTCGAACGATCAACCTCGCCATATAACATAGGAAATCTGACCTTCAGGCCCCGGGGAATGTCAGGCATGACTGAGTACTTTCCGGGCGGCAGATCGTAGACTTCAAAGACTCCGTTACGATCTGTGTATGCTTCATATGTTTGTTTGGCGCCGACTATCTTTACCTTGACACCCATAAGGTATTCACTGACGCTAAAGCCCTTTACCGGATCGTCCTCATAATGTCGCAAGGACCCGGAGAAACGAGTTTTTTCTTGGGCCGATGGCAAGGCGCGAAGGTAAAGCAGATCTTCCGCCGCATCGGCCGGATTGTCGATTCGCGTGCTCCGGTCGCAGGCGTTGATTCCCCACTGCTTGGTTCTCTTGTCAAAGTATGAATAGAAGAGCCAACGTTGCCCAACTTTGTAGGTTGCGTCGCACGACGATCCTTCGGTGAGAAAATCTACCGTCAGAAGTTTTGGTCCCTTAAAAACTGTTTCGACTTGAATGTGAGCCAGCTGTCCGCCTACGTAGTCGGCGCCGCTACTGGTTTTTTTCGGTGTGGGCGTGTCGATGCGTTCGACTGAACCGATAAACACCGCATCGGCGTTTGCGTAGGCGCTGCAGACTGTGGGATAGCCGCCGCAGACACACGCGAAAGTTACTTCACAGCAGCTGAGCACAGTGATCAGGATTGCGCCGATGTAGGTGAGTTGTTTCATGGTGTCTAAACCTCGAACTTGCGCCAGACGCCACAAGTTTCTTCGTCACAGTCGTGAGGGTAGTAGGCATTCACAATCCTGTCGGCTGAATCCTGTGCTTCCCGTAGGGTCCAGCGATAACACTCGAGCGGATGGCGCTGTTCACCCGGAGGCTCGCGCACCTGGATGAAGAAACGGTGATTATCCGAGGTGGCGAGCGCTTTAACGGTGTCGCTAAGGTGATAACGTTGCCAGGTACTCATTACTAACGGCCTTTGGTTTTTGGTCTTTGGCCTTTGTTCTTTGATCCTTATTCTTGAAGACCTAAAGCCTACGGCCAAAGACCGAATGTTCTAAGCCTCCAACTGTGCATCCATCGTAATCGTGGCCTTCAGTACCTTCGAAACTGGGCATCCAGCCTTGGCGTTGTTCGCCGCCGTCTCGAATGCTTCCTGGCTCGCTCCCGGTATCTTTGCTTTGACATCGAGATGAACGGAGGTGATCGCGAAGCCGGAGTCTGTCTTCTCCAGTCGTACGCTGGCGATCGTATTGATGCTTTCGGCCGTGAGATTTGCTTGGCCGAGTTGTCCCGACAGGGCCATGGAAAAACAGCCGGCATGGGCCGCCGCGATCAATTCTTCCGGATTGGTTCCCTGGCCATCTTCAAAACGAGTGCTGAATGAGTATTGAGTGTCGACCAGAACTTTACTCTCAGTGGAGATCGTTCCCTTGCCGTCCTTGAGACCACCCTTCCACACCGCTGATGCTTGTCGCTTCATCGTTCCTCCTGTTAAGTAAGAAATTTTTTGGGAGCAAACAATTTACCGCATCAAGGTGGCTTTGCACAAAAACGCAAAGTCGATCCACAGATTACGCAGACTACGCAGAGCGGCTAAGACAATCTACTTAACGCTGTTCTCTACTTCTCGATAACAATGAAAATGTCATGGAGATTTGAGCGTAAATTTGCCGAAAGGGGGAGAAATGCTGCAACTGAACTGATTAAGAGGTCTCTGCGTAATCGGCGTAATCTGTGGATCCTTTAGCGTTTGACCTTAGTCTGTTGAGGACGCGACTCTTCTTGTAGACGAAGTATGGATGACGCATGCGCAGCAAACTGCGCACTGAGAACCACCAAAAGTTGAGCGAGATTGATTCGGAGAGGGACCGCGCGTGATGCCACCAACGGACTGGGATGAAGAGTATGTCGCCAGGTTCAAGCATTACTGCAAAAGGAGTGGCCTGCTGGTAGAGGGGAAAGCGATCATAGTCAGGCTCTTCAACATCCACCGGGCTATAGATCACGTGGCCCAGACGCAAGCAAGGATAGTAAAGCCGGTCCGATTGCGCCGGCGAAACGAGCGTCAACTTTTTCCGCCCGTAAATCTGCACCAACAAATTGTCAGCCGAATCGAAATGGATTGGCGTGACTGTCTGCGCCGGACCAAGCCACATGGTTGGTGTCTTCTGTAATTTCTTTCGCGCCGGCACTGGAAGATAACGAGGGATATTCATGTACCGCTCAAGTGGCTGCGTGTCGTTTTTGAGTTGCGGTATCTCCCGGAAGATGGGGAACTGGGTGATGTAATTCCGCGAGACATCAACGCCTGAATGGAGGTAGTTGATGAAGTGGCCTAGTCGACTGCACAAGCGCTTCCGGTTTTGATAGTAGTCTTCCGGATCGTTCTTTGGGTTATTGCTTTCCCAGGCTGTGAACATCACCCGCGCGTTACCAAACGTTGCGCGAAAGTATTCTGGACTCCAGCGCCCGACGGCGGGCCACTCGTCGGCCACGCCGGTAATCACTACCGGCAGGTTGCGCCGCACATAATTACGGTAAAAGACTTCGGGACTGGGCTGGTGTAATCGATCAACGGCTCGTACGCTGCACATCTTCTAAATCACACGCCCCACTCTAACCGAGTCTTCACTCTTCGCGCTTGAGTGACCAACCCTGTGGCGCTTCGGGCCAAACCTTGTCCGGGCTAACTGGCTGAGCCTGGTCCGATCCCAATCGATCAGGATCAACTGTGGCTACGATGAAGTTCTCCGGTGCCACGGGCGAGCCGGCAAAGCGGCGCAGCATCGCGAGCTGACCGGCGTGTGTCATGGCGTCCGAGAAAGGTCCTTGCAACAGCCGTTCTTCGGTCATGCCTTGCAATAGCGGGTCACCATTTTGGATGTGAACACCGAGCTCCATTAGCATCTCGTGAAAACGCCCAACCTCATCTGTCAGCGTTGGCAGCGGATCGGGCCGGTATTGCCCGCCGATGAAATAGGTACGCGCGTAACCGAGCACGCTCGTCATGTGTCGCACCAGTTCGGCGGGAGTCCGGACATCGTTTGCGCCACGAAAGGAGC
>DATFRK010000118.1:0-4934 GCA_035263325.1 Pyrinomonadaceae bacterium
TCAGAGTCGAAAACGCGACTGATGACGGACTGGATCCAACCTTGATATCTCCGATGCGCACGAGCTTGCGCCCGTCAAGTATAGAAAGAGTTCCGTCCTTCTTGTTCGTAACAAACACCTGGCTGCCGTCATCGGCAAAAGCAATTTCGTGATCACCGCTCCCAGTCTGGATTGAGGCGGCGACTTTTAAAGTTACGGTATCGATTACGGTTACACCGCCGCGGTTGGCAATCCACAAATACCTGTTGTCGGGTTGCAGGACAATGCGCGAAGGCAAAGTCCCCGCGTCGATGTTGCCGATTACTTTCCACGTGACTGTGTCAATCACCGCCAGCTCGTTGACTTGCGGCATTGAGACGTAGAGTCGCTTTTTGTCGCCACTCATCACCCAATCTTCACCGGGACTAACCAGGCTCACCAGCGTAAACAACTTACTGCCGCCGAACCCTGTCAGCGGATCAATAACCGAAATATTCGCTTCACTATTGAGTGCCAGGATGAAGTACTTATTCAGGTCGATACTCGGGCGCTTGTTGAAACCCGGCTGCAAGAACGACTGCACCTTTTCGCGACAGTCTTTCGCAGTCGTAGTTTGACCACTCGTCCGCTCATCGAACCAGGCAGCTGGTCGGAGATTGGTTAGAGGTTGCCCGCTGTGGCTATCGGTGATCTTGAAACGTACCGTTGTATCAGTGCCAGACAATAGACCATTGCGTAGAGCGGGACCGGTCTCCACCGGTTCCAGGCTGAATTCGACTGAGATGCCTTCGTTTACATACTGCTGGGAGGCCCCGCCGCGCGACGCATCGGACTTATTGTTCGTACTCGTGAGCTTAGTCTCTACCTGTGCCTGGGTCGCCACCAACTCTCCACAAACACACAGAGCGATCAGTATCACGACTCCCACGATAATGGACGAGCACAGTAACTCGGCAACTTGGCTAGTGGTTTTATGATCGTTTGGAAGTTGCATAGGCTTCGGAAGACACGGCTGGATCGGTCTCAATTGCGGAGGACTTTCTTCTTGTCGCCCGGCGGAAGTCCGCCCGAGCGCTGAGAAATCCTCCCCAGAATGCCCGGAAAGGCGTGAAAAAATGCGAGGGGCAGAAAGTATACATAACTCGAAATCCCAAGTTAAGAGAAACAAGAAGTTCTACTTGAGATCTGAAAAGCTCGTCGGGTCCATGAAGTAGCTATCGATATGCTTCGCCAGTGGTCCATTGATTTCCGAATCGGCTTTTACTCTCTTCCACTCCGGATCCGCCTGGAACGCCGCCCAATTCTTTTGCGCATCCTCGCGGCTCGGGTGCTCCAAAACGTAGATAAAGAGGTTCTGTGAAAACGGCGCGTCTTCGGGTCGCCAATAACCAATACTCTTCATGTTGTGACGCTTGAAAATAGCGTCGGTGTGATCCCCGAAGCGAGCTATTAGAGCATCCATTTTGCCCTCGTTAACTTGATAGAGGCGCAGTTCGTAGACGTGCTGCGGTGGGTTCGATCTGACGAGTCCGCTCAAACCTAGCGTCATTGCCACGCCGCCGAGAAACGAGAGAAGGTAAAGCATTTTCGTACGAACCAACTTGGCGGCACCCATTTTGGTTGTTGCCAGGGCGATCCTTAAAGTTTCCATAATTACCTCCGATTGAACATCAGCGTCTTTTGTTGATTGATTTCCGATCAAGGCTTGGCCGCAATGAGATACAACCGCTGCGCAGTCGTCAGATAAAGCGCATCGCCGCTTAGTGCGGGACGCGAATAGAGCGGCGCATCCATCTCGATCTGCGCTAGCAATTCCTTTCGTCGACCGGCACGAAGAACTGTCATGACGCCCTCCTCGTTCCCAACGTAAAGCCGGTCGCCGGCCAGCAAGAGGCTGCCCCAGATAGGCGCGTTGGTCTCGTGCTTCCAGAGTTGAGCTCCGGTGGCAGCGTCCAAACAATGAACGGTTCCACCCAGGTCCCCAACATACAGCAGACCATCCTTCACGATGGGCGTTCCCACCACGCGCCCGACCTCACGCGAAGTCCAAAGGAGATTCGTCTTAGTGACATCTCCTCGACCGCTGGGATCGATCGCATGAATCAACGAAGGTCCGTTGCCGTGTAGCGGATCCTGGCCCATGGCAACAAAGACGCGGCCGTTGGCGAAGACTGGCGCAGCGATAATAGAACCGCGCGAAAGGACGCCGGGGCGCGGCAGCCAGCGCGCGTCTTTCGGGTTGCCGTCAAATCGCCAGAGTTCCTGACCCGACGCCGCGTCGTAGACACGCAACCAACCATCTCCTCCGCCAAAGAGCACCTGCATGCGCCCGTTGATGTTGGCCGCCACCGGGCTGGACCACTGGCCGTGCAACACCTGCTCGCCCGCACCGATGGCGCGCCAGACAACATCACCCGACTTCTTGTTGACGGCGATCAAACTTGGAGCACGCGGTGAGGGCACGAGTGTATGTCCTTCGTTCTGGCCGTTGGAGGTACTGACCAGCAGCAGATCACCGACGGGCAACACTTCACTATTGCAGGCTTCATGCGGAAAGACACCCAGGCGGGCGGGCATGTCCAGCTCCCAGACGATGTCTGCCGCAGCCTTGTCCGTGAAGACCTCTTCCCGATATGGACCATTATTCTCACCATCGTGGAAACCTTGAGTGTTAAGTGCACGGAGTTGACACTCGGCAGTGACATAGTACAAGCGGTTCGCTTCTACGTAAGGCGCACTTGTCGTCGCAGGCAACAGGAACTCTCGCAGGCCGCGGTCCACTCGCGGGGCCACGTCCTGCCAAAGGAACGCGCCATCCGTCGCCCGAAAGGCCATCAGCACGCCTGCCTCTTCCTGAAAGGCCGGGTTCATTTGCCTGGCATTGTCGGTACCCACATAGACCACCTCACCGGCAACGACGGGACGGCCAAACGATTGGTTTCCCAACTCGACGCTCCAGACGATATTCCGCCCGGTGGTCGGATCCCAGTCAACCGGGGGATTCCCCGTTTGAGCTACCGTCGCCTGGAGTTGAGGTGCGACGGATTGTGCTGACACAAGGGTTGAATCAACAGGCTTGCCCGACTCTACGCCGGCGATTCGATTCAAGGCCCACTCAGCTTCGTTGCGCAATGCGGCATCGTTTGCTGCCACTCTCAAGGCTTCCTGGGCCATCTGTGCCTTCGGCCCAATGCTTCCCAGCGCCCCGGCCGCGCAGATCCGCACATAGAGGAATTCATCCTTTAGCGCTTCGATCAACTGCGGCACAGCGGACTGCGCGGCCGGGCCAATGCTTGCGAGAGCCTCACCCGCCGACCAGCGGACGCCCGGAATTGAATCACTCAATGCTGTCGCGAGGTCCTTGGTCGCCGCGCTTGCCTTCGGGCCGATGGACGCCAGGGCCTCTGCCGCGTAAATGCGAACGTGTGGTTCCTCGTGTGAGAGAGCCTTGACTAAAGCGGGTAGCGAAGGACTAGCCCTACTGCGCAGAGCACCCAGGGCACGTGCAGAATCGGCCGCGACCACCCAATCGTCGTCTCTCAGCGCTCGCCTCAATGCCGGTTGGATCTGTGCCGTATCAGGTGCCAGGTCAATCAAGGCATCAACAGCGAGGCGCCGGACGGAGACTTGGCTGTGCCGAAGCAGGTCCGCCAGCAGCGGAATGGCTGGCGGCCCGATTCTCCGGATGATTTCAAAAGTCTCCAGATGGAGGTCATCATCGTCACTGTTGAGAAATCGTCTCAACAAAGGCAGCGAACGTCCTGCCTGTTGGACCAGGGCGGCCTCGGCCGTGGCGCGGACCTTCGGGTCGTTGTCCATCACCCGATTTGCCCAGTCACTCCCCTGGGTAGAGTTCTCAGGCCTGGCCTGACGTGCCCGATGACTTGAACGCGCGCTTTGCGCAACTACTGGTAGCGGCGAAAGAGAAAGCAGAAAGCAGAGGAACAAGTGTCGCATGGTCGCAGCACGACTGACGAAAGACCCAAAAACGCTTGACGGTCGCCTGTTGGAGCGGCACCCTACGACCGGCGCGGCCTTATTATATACGCGCGCCTTGGACAACATTCACGTACTTCTCGCGAAATAAAATCAATTACCCTCGATGGATATTCGCCTATACTTAGCCCATGCTCACAAAATTCGCTTTGGTTGCATGTCTTGCGGGACTAGCAATGCTCATCACTGGCTTGCTGCCTCAGGACAAAATGGACAAGATCCAGGCTTTCATGGTCGAGAGGGAGAAAAACGGAAACCGGCCTCCGGTCCGGTTGCAACTTCTTGTTGGCGGGGCAGCGTTTCTATTCATAGGATTGGTCATGCTGCGAGTAATTCGCCTTTAGCCAACGTCTCACAACCCTGAATCAGTGAGTCTTTCCTTCAGATTCGACCGCTCTCACACGCTCATCATCTAACGTTTGCTTGCAACTCATCTCGCGCAGTCGTCGTGATCCAGATGGCTTGAGTGGACCCTACTTTTGCAATGTAAGCAGCAAACAGACTTGTTGGTGTCTCAACTGCTGCCGGTAGTCCACCCGCTACAATAGTAAACGCTGGAGACCGTGCCGCACTCGACTCTAACGGCGCCATTGAGATCTTTCCGGCTGAGCTTTCCCAAACGGCGGCAAGGTGCTTCCCATCATTGGCCAGCACTGGCGTTCCGCGAATCTCACCTTTCGCCACCAACATGCGTGGCCCAAACGAATTACCACCATCCTGCGAATGCGATGAGTAAAGTCCAGTCTCACCATTCTTCCCTGCCGAGTACCAGAGAACATGCAGCGAACCGTCGCCCAAAACAGACATCGATGGACCAGAAACGGGGCAGCCCGCGAGCATCCACTGGTCATCACTAACGATCTTTGGTTCAGTGAAAGTGCGTCCCTGATCAGTCGAGGAAGCGACTGCAATGTGGCGGAAGTTTCCTGGCAATACCTGTCGCCAACTCAGATAAACCC
>DATFRK010000119.1:0-5082 GCA_035263325.1 Pyrinomonadaceae bacterium
CAGGTAAAGAAAAACCCAATCGCGATCTTTCTTTACCTGCAACAGTTTCACCGCCGACAGGAAAACGATCAAATGGGCCAGCGCATTTACTCCGAGGCGCTCAATTGGTTCGCCGATGGCCTTCTGATACTGCCAGTCAAGGTAGAAGAGCGGAATCGAAAGCAGCACGATGCCTAACCCGATTCGTTCTGGAAGTTGCCACTTCGTGTTTTCGCATTTCCAACTGACAATCATCACCCCGAGGAAGATCACGGCCAGGGTGTAGCTCAGCCCTCCCGCCAGAACCAGGGCCAGCATAGCCACCCCGATCATGGCGTAGGAAAAGGCACGGAAATAAGTGGCGAAATTCATTACTTCTTCACGCGAATCTGAAACAGCTTGGGCCACAACTTTCCCGTCACAAAGAGCCGATCACCCGCTTCGTCATAAGCGATTCCGTTGAGCACCGCTTCTTCGCTTGTGACCTGGTTTGGTGGCAACAATCCTTTCAGGTCAAGCCACGCAGTGACTTGGCCGGTTTGCGGGTTGATAATGGCGATGCGGTCATTGTGCCAAATGTTGGCGTAGATTTGACCCTGCACGTACTCGAGCTCGTTCAGTTCATTGATTGGTGTTTGGCCATCCACCACTGGGATGCTTCTTTGCATTTGAAAGGTCGCCGGGGCGAAGAACCTGAGACGGTTCGTTCCATCACTCAAAATCAACAAGTGCTTGTCGTTGGTTAGCCCCCACCCTTCACCGCGATAGGCGAATGTACCTAGCTTCTCGAAGCTGTTGGCGTCGTAAGTGAAGCCCACTTGATGTTGCCAGGTGAGTTGGTAGATCTTGCCGTCATAGAGAGTTATCCCTTCGGCAAAATAGGGCGGAGGCACGTCCACTTTTTTGATAACCTTGCCGCTCTCCAAGTCTACCTGGCGCAAGCTCGATCTTCCTTCTTCTCCAGTACTCTCAAAAAGTTTGCCGTCGTGGTACTCCAGCCCCTGAGTAAAAGCTTCTGGGTCGTGGGGAAAGACATTCACGACCTCGTAGCCATAGGTCGGCACAACACCGTTTACCGCACCGTTGTTAGCCTGACTTGGGGAGGCGCCTGATTGGCAGTTGAGACTGCCAAATGTCAGGCAGAACACTACGGTTATCACGCGACGATTCATCCGCTGCACCACTCTCCAGCCAAGATTGAGTCACAAGTCACAAGGGGCATTTTGCGGGAGAGCCGGAGAAAAGACAAAAGGCGCCACGGCCTATTTTTAGTGCTTTTAGGGAAGAAAGTTTGTTAAGAGCCCGGCGTGGGGAGGAAACGGTTCCTATTTCTGGTTCAGTATCAACACGACGTCCCTGATCTCAGATCCGCGGGCAAAGGCAAACTCTTTTCCATCACGCGACCAGCCATAGGAAAAGATCTTTTCTCCCGGTAATCCAACCAGGCGTTGAGGATCCCCACCAATCAGCGGTTGACGCCAGATCCCGTTGAACCAATCGCGGTAGGTCACCGCCAATCCGTCAGGAGTCCAACGAACACCGTACCTGAAATTTGCAGTGCCCGGAACTTTGAAAAGGTGTACTGGTTTGCCACCATCAATCGGCATGATCGCCAGAGAAGTTTCAGACGATTCTCCCCGAGTTGAATAGGCACACGCCACCTGTTTTCCATCTGGCGAAATCCGCGGCCAACCGGTCTGCCCGTCACTTAGACGACTTGGTTCTCCTCCCGCGAGAGATACACGCCACAATGGGCCGAGCGCAGTCCGACTGGAAATGTAGACCACCCACTGGCCATCCGGAGAAACGCTCGGTTGTTTGTTATTGCCACCGGTTGTGAGTTGTTGCAGGTTGCCACCGACGCGATTGACGCGCCATATTTCTGAACTGCCGCTGCGATCTGATTCAAACACCAGATAATGGCCGTCGGCGGTAACGCTCGGGTTTTCATCAATGTGGCCCGCCGGAGTGAGTTGTCTCTGATTGGACCCGTCGGGAGCCATCTCCTACAACATTTCGTTTCGATCCTCAAACGCCGCAAAAGCAATATGATCGTCGGGGGTCCAATCAAGTCCGTATAAGCCTTCCCGCCGTCCGATCGAACCATAGGTAATTCGTTTGGCTTGGTCTAAATGATCCGCAGGCCCCACCCAAATGTTTGCCAGTGTTTGAGTCTGCAGAGCCAGGAGACTATTGCCATCATCGGAGATGTTTAGCGCCCCGCCATAGTCGTAGGAATCAGGATTGATGCTACGTACCGCGCCATCAGCTACTGAAACGTACCAAAGTTGCTGATTTGACGCCGGATCTTCTTTGGCGACAACCACCAAACCGGAGCCGTCTTTGAGCCAGGTAAGACTACGAATTGAGCCAAAGTTGTGCTTAGTGAGTTGCGTTATCTGACTGTCAGCGACCGAGACGAGAAAGAGCTCTCTACCGCTCGCGCTGCCAGCCTGGTTAATGGCGCAGACAGCTATTTTCGCACCGTCCGGTGACCATGCCGGCCCAGGCGAGAAGGCGAGCGCGGTAGCTCTAGTCGCCAAAACGGTTGGTGGGCCGCTGGTGGTGTTCTCAATTATCAATGAAGAGCTGTTCTGCTTAGCGTCGTCTTTTGCGTACACGAAGCTCTTCATATCCGGCGAGAAGGAAACTCGAGCGTTTATGCCGGCACGCAACTTTTCGGGAACACCACCAAACACTGGAACTCGGAAAAGTGCGCCAGACGGGTTGTCCCGATTAATCGCCACGAAGTACAGACTGCCACTGTCACGAGAAAAACTCATGCTCGAATAGCTCGCAGCCGCATCGGGGATCAACTGAATTGACTCACCGCCGTCTACATGACCTAACCACAGACCACGCTGCCATCCCTCACTGGCCGTGTATTCATAAGCAAATAACTTACCGTCAGGAGAAAGTACCGCATCTCGTACCGTCCGGCTGTTTGTCAATCGTTTGAAGGCAATTCGCTCAAACGGAAAAACCGCGGCATTACTCCTTACTTGCCGATAGAAGACCACTACAACCGCCAGCAAGACCACCGCGCCAGTACCAATTAGTAGCCAGCGGTGCGATAAAACAGGCCTAAGGCCCAATGTATTTTGTTTACTGAGAGCCGGAGTGAGCGACTCGTATCGTTCCTTTATCTGATCAGGATTCGTAAGGACGAGTTTATCGATTGCGTCCCCAGTCTCGATTGTGACGCGGGAAACTGAGTGCTGCTCGATCACCGTCTCCTCTGCAGCAACGTTAAGGTTGGTCACCTTGCCGATGAACTTGTAGCCATGTCCGGGTACGGTTACCAGGTACTGAGGGCTGTTGGTCCGGTCACCTAACGCCTTGCGAATAGCCGAAACCTGGACTGTCAGGTTCGACTCCTCAACAATTTGATCGGGCCAAACGCGACGAAACAGGTCGTCCTTACTTATTAGGCGCCCGCCACCCTCAACCAGGGTCACGAGCATATCGAAAGCCTTAGCCGGTAACGGAACTGCCTCACTGTCTCGCAACAGTTCACGGTTCCCCACATCGAGGATGAAGTTATCGAATTGGTAAGCCTTCGGCCTGGAGGTTTGCATCCCCGTCAAATCGCACTGAATTTGGAAAAAATTCGGCGGCGCTTAAGGATTTTCGGACACGGCCGTCAGCAAGATTGGGCGAGACGCGGGGGCCACTTCAGTTAGACCCCGCTGATTCTGAAGACCTAAAGGGATATTAACAGAGGCAAAGAAGTCAGCGAAAGATGGGACTCGAGATACAGGACAAAGCTAAGACCGTGGTAACGATTGAACACCTCAGTCGCACGATTATTCGCCATTCACGATTCACATTGGATCTCGACTTGGGGCCGGAATCCGAACCAAGCCGCAAACGTAGGTGGTTCAAACTTGCCCGGGCGACTAATGGATTTTGCTACCTGCTCTATCGACTGCGTCCCGGTAAAAGAAAAGTTCGTAATTCAGGCGCCCTCTACAAAGGAGAAGAATGATGAGGACAAAACGCTTTCTGGCAATGGTGACCATACTCATAGCGGTCGCCGGTACCGTAACTAGCAACATTTTCCGCAATACCTGGCACGCAAAGGCACAGGATCAACTTCCGCCGACCACCGTAACTGATCGCTTCTCATTCGGCATGATCGGGATTACACAGGGTCAAACGTTGCGCCTGAGTGTGGCCAACACCCTGCCCACCGGCGATCGCTCGACGGAACCCCTTCGCGTCTCATTGACCTTTTTGGATTCTGATGGCCAACGCTTGCGTAAAGGTGATGGCTCAATCATCCGCCGCACTGTTCAGCTGGACGCAGGACAGACAACATTTCTCGATCTCAATTTCGACGACGTAATCGCCGGTCCGGCCCGGCTCGAACTGCGGGCCGTGGTGGCAGTGCAATCACCAATTGCCGCCGGTACCAACGCCCTACCGGTAGATCCGTGTGTGCCTTCAGTAGAGTTGGTTAACAACCAAACGCGGCGCACGAGTCTTACCGTGACGGGACTCCCGGCGGTGCAGCGTACCACTACGGCGTCGCTCGACTAAGAATGAACAGAGTGTCCCGAGCCTGAAAGCGAAGGGTTCGAAGAAGCGTCACCTACAGATCCGGACACTAACCACTGGAGACTAAGCAATGAAGATCACCAATTTGATAAAGGGCTGTTTCTTTCTCGTTGCCCTTACCTTAGTGCCGGCAATCGCAACCGCAACGCCAAAAAATTTTCTTGTCGATGATGCGCCGTGCGCTGGTCGTTTGATTCAAACTTACTTCGATACTACCCGCGGCGACGTGCCTGTGTTGGCTACTCCACTCCTCGGTGCGGTGTTTACGGGAAATCAAGCAGCGCTCAAAGGCTTTCTCTACCTGCCAAATCAGAGCACCGTCGCCAACAGCACGAAAAATTTGCCGTTGATAATCTTCGACCATGGTAGCGGAAAGCCAGTCAATGACATGTGTGAGATGGCCACCTATTTCACCGATCAAGGATATGCGTTCTTCATTCCTCACCGACGTGGTCATGGACTTTCCACTGGTATTTACTGGACTGATTTCCTCGACCAGGCATGCAACCGCACCGCACAAGATCCTTTTGGCGTCTGTGGCAG
>DATFRK010000120.1:0-13764 GCA_035263325.1 Pyrinomonadaceae bacterium
AAGGGACGCAAACACTTCGAAGAGGCGCTGGCGAAAGACTCCTCGTTTGCCCTCGCCTACGCCGGGTTGGGGGATTGCCACAACTATTTGGGCCAACGCACGGAAGCGGAAGCAGCGGTCAAGCGCGCGTTGGAGCTAGACCCAGACCTTGGTGAGGCTCATGCGTCCCTCGGTTTCTTTCGCTTTCTCTACGATTGGGACTTTGCCGGTGCTGAGGAACAGTTCGCACTGGCGATCAGGTTAAGTCCAAACTATGCGGAGGCTCATCACTGGTACGCCATCTACCTGGGCAACCTGGGCCGGCACAACGAAGCGTTTGTCGAAGCAGAGATCGCAGTCGAGCGAGATCCTCTTTCCCTGTTAATGAATATGACGACGGCCTTGAATTTCTATTTGGCACGCCAATACGAAAGGGCGATGGACCAGCTGCAGAAAGTTATCGAGATGGAACCCACCTTTGTGGCGGCTCGCAGTGTGCTTGGCAACGTCTACCTGCAAATGGGTTCCTATGATAAAGCCTTGAGCGAATATGAGAAGGCTTTGGAGCTTTCAAAAGGAGCAATCAGAGCAGAAGTTTCCCTCAAAGTATTACTTGCTTCAGCGTATGCCAGGTCGGGAAAGAAAGCCGAAGCAGAAAAGTTGTTCGAGGAACTTTTGCGTACGGGCAGTGCGTCCGAATATCTAATCGCGGGGCTTTGGGCGGCGCTGGGGGAGAAAGATAAGGCCTTCGCAAGTCTCAACGAAGCTTTCAACCAACGAGATGTGCAGTTAGTCAGCCTCAAAGTCGATCCCAGTCTCGACGATCTCCGCGATGATCCGCGTTTTTCCGAACTGGTTACTCGCGTGGGCTTGTCATAGAGAACATCAGGAGTGGTAGCCACGGGATCGATTCACGATTCACGACTCACTAGATTGACTTCCCGTCGCTGCCGCTCCGGGTTCTTTATTAGAACAAGACGCAGTAGACTAGTTCACTCCCCGATGCGATTCATGGCGACCCCCGAGGAGTTTGTATGTTTTGGGCCGAGCGGCCTGGCAAGCGCCGAGTCTACAGACTTTTTCTTCTGGTCTTTGTCCTTGCGATCTGCTGGTCGCATCCTCACGCCGAGCAACTGCCAGTTAAGACCTACACAACTGCTGACGGCTTAGGTCGCGATCAGATCAATCGCATTGTCCAGGACTCGCATGGCTTTCTTTGGTTCTGCACCGTTGAAGGTCTTTCGCGCTTTGATGGATACAAGTTCACCAACTACACCACCGCGAACGGCCTGCCCAACAATTACGTCACTGATCTCCTGGAGACGCGTGACGGCACCTATCTGATTGCCACTGCTAACGGCTTAAGTGAGTTCAATCCGCGGGGGCCACACCCGTTTACAACCTGGCGACCTTTACAGCCAGGAGCCGAGGGAATCAACGTCCTGCACCAAGACCGAAAGGGTGAAATTTGGTGCGGCACCGGCGCCGGTCTCTACAAGTTGGAACACGCAAATGGCGGATGGCGCTTCCAATTCGTTGAGCTTGGCCTGCGCAGAGAAAACTTCGATTCGTGGCTGGTGGAGTCGTTGCTCGACGGGCGCGAGGATTCGTTATGGGTGGGTACGCGCGGCAGTGGCCTGTGTCGGGTTTGGCCCGACGGACATACGGATCATTTCACCACTGCGCAGGGTTTTCCGGTCGATCGGATCACCGCCTTAGCCGAAGATCAGACGGGCCGAGTCTGGGTCGGTACCAGCAGCGGACTATGTCGTCTTGGTATGGACCCAAAGCCGCAATTTCCAGTTGTTACGGATCTTTTCACCGTGAAGGATGGCCTAACCGATAACTGGGTAAGCACACTGTTCGCTTCCAAGGAAGGAGAACTGCTTGTTGGCAGCAAGGGGTTCAGCGAATTGGTTGATGTTCGGCAGAGCCACCCGCACTTTCGGAGTTTTACCAGCACGCAGGGACTAAGCGATAACAATGTTGAGGCGATAGCAGAAGACCGTGATGGCAATTTATGGCTTGGCAGTGGCAACGGTGGGGCAATGAAGATCGCGCGAAATGGTTTCAACACTTTCAGTCGCCACGACGGGCTGGGAGAGGGCGAGATCGCTTCGCTCTTCCAGGACGCAAAAGGAGAAACATGCGCCTTCAATCGTGATCGATTGGGACACGACTTTATCGGCTGTTTTGATGGTCAGCGATTTGATTCCATTCGTCTCAGGCTACATCTCGACATTCACGCACTTGGTTGGGGCTGGGGACAGGAATCTTTACAGGACCAATCGGGTGGTTGGTGGATTCCTACTGCTGTGGGGCTGTACAGGTTTCCCGTGACATCACATTTTGCGCAACTCGCGGCCGTGAATCCAAGCGCCGTCTATGACTCTAAACAGGGTCTGCCGACAAATGAGGTATTCAGTCTTTTTGAGGATTCAAAAGGGAATATTTGGATTGGCTCAATCTCGTTGCCGCTCAATGGGCTCTCGCGCCTGAGTCGTTCCGACAGCAGTATCCATCACTTCACCGAGGCAGAAGGCCTGCCCCAGCAGGATGTACTGCCGACTTCTTTCGCAGAAGATCGCGCCGGCAACGTCTGGGTTGGTTTTAGCCTGGCAGGGTTGGCACGTTATCGAGACGGCCACTTTTCTTTCTTTACGTCTGCTGACGGTGTACCTGAAAGTTGGATCCACACCATCTTTTGTGATCATAGTGGTCGCCTTTGGGTGTCTGGAGGGCAGAGCGGAGTGAGCCGGATTGACAATCCGCAATCCGATCATCCGAAATTCATTGCTTACACAGTTGCCGAAGGACTCTCCAGCAATCAAGTTAATTGCATCACGGAAGATCAATGGGGCCGTTTGTATTTTGGTACCGGTCGAGGCCTGGACCGCCTCGATCCCACTACCGGTCGCATCAAACACTTCACCGCTGCTGACGGACTCGTCAGGGGCCGAGTGCGATACGCTCAACGCGATCGCAGCGGAGTATTGTGGTTCGCGAACGAAACCGAGGTATCACGTTTGGTTCCTGAGCAAGACCGGCCACAACCGGAACCACCAGTGCTTATCGACGGGTTACAAGTGGCTGGAGTTGCAAGAAATATCTCGGAATTGGGTGAGACTGACGTTGGACCATTGCAGTTGGCGGCCGGTCAGAACCAGGTGAGCATTGATTTCGTCGCTTTGGAGTTTGATCCCGGTGAGGTATTGCGCTATCAGCACTGGCTCGAAGGCGCAGATCACGATTGGAGTGCGCCGTCTGATCAGCGAGTAATCAACTATGAAAATCTCGCGCCCGGATCGTATCGTTTCCTGGTCCGGGCCGTGACTGCTGACGGCGCAATGAGTTTGCATCCGGCGATGGTTGCTTTCACCATTCCTCCGCCGGTATGGCGTCGCTGGTGGTTCGTCACACTGGCGGTGGGCCTGTTCGGGTTATTGGTTTACAGCGCGCATCACTATCGTGTCGCTCGTTTGCTTGAGCTCGAACGTGTGCGGACGCGCATCGCCACTGACCTGCATGACGATATCGGTTCAAGTCTGTCGCGGATGGCGATTCTGAGTGAGGTCGCCAAGCGACGTACCGAAGGTTCAGCTCGGGAATCAGTGAAGATCCTCACTGACATTGCTGAGTCGGCACGCAATGCAGTCGACTCGATGAGCGATATCGTCTGGGCGATTGATCCCCGACGTGATGACTTGAGCAATGTTGTCTTCCGCGTGCGTCAGTTTGCTTCAGACTTGCTCGGCGCCAAAGGAATCGCGTGGCAGTTTCAAACGCCGGACGGATTTGAGCGGATCAAGTTGAATCCCGAACAGCGGCGTCATATTTTTCTAATCTTTAAGGAGGCCATCAATAATTCAGTGCGTCATGCTGATTGTCAAAGTGTCGCACTGAGCCTGGAGGTGGCTCACCATCAGATTGTGGGCGAGATTCGGGATGATGGTCGGGGCTTCATCGTTCCTGTTCCCGGTCAAACGCCGGGAAATGGGGCTGGTCACGGTCTGGGAAATTTGCATACGCGTGCCGAATTGCTCGGCGGCAGTTTGCAGATTGATTCGGTATCGGGGCAAGGGACGTGTGTCCGACTGTCAGTTCCTCTCAAACGAGGCATGGCATAAATATGCCATGCTCAAGATCAGTAATCTCCGGTAATCTTGAGCGGCGGCATTTGGAGTGATGTTGGGAGTGCAGCCGGGCCGCCTGCGCTCCCAACATCACTCCAAAAGTGAGCATCAAATGGACAATCGATCATCAAGTGAATCCATTCGAGTGATGATTGTTGAGGACGATCCAGCTACTCGCGAAGGATTGTGCCTGCTCATTTCCGGAACGACTGGCTACCACTGCGTGGCCAGGTTTCGCTCCGTGGAGGACGCCCTTAACTCAAGCGCAAACCTGAGCCCGGATGTTTTGCTACTGGATATTCGCTTGCCTGGGATGTCTGGTACCGACGGCGTCGCCCTGCTGAAACAAAGGTACCCGGCGGTGCAAATCCTGATGCTCACCATAAATGCCGATGAGGACAGCGTGTTCGAATCCATTTGCCGGGGTGCCTCGGGCTACCTGTTAAAGAACACACCGCCGTCAAGATTGCTGGAGGCAATCAGTGAAACGCAAAACGGTGGTGCGCCAATGTCTCCGGAAATCGCCCGCAAAGTAGTCACGCTATTTCAGAAGACTGGCCCGCCGGAAAAGATTGACGAGCGACTCACACCCCAGGAAATTCGCCTGCTCAAACTCCTGGTAGAGGGCAACACTTACCAGGGCGCTGCAGATCTACTCAACATCAGTATCCATACTGCACGCAATTACATTCGCAGCATTTACGACAAATTGCATGTCCACTCGAAGTCTGAAGCAGTAAGCAAAGCCCTACGCAGCCGGATAGTCTTTTGACGCTCACCTCACCACTCATCGCAACCACAAATAAGCCTGAATATGTCTGCCGTTACCGGCACCCGACGCTTAAGGTGACTGCCGCTTAGAAGGATGCCCGGTAGCGGTTGTCCAGGCCGAACTGCTCGGTCTCTCCGACGGACACCACCCACTAAAATCTGCCGGGCTCAGACTCAGTGAAGATCCTTCACGAAGCGGTGGCTTTGGAGTGCGGGGACTCGTCACAGCTTTGTGATCAACGATTTCGGAGTTGTCCAATCACAAAGCGGCGATCCCGGTCGCCGCACTCCAAAGTTCTCCGCAATTTCGCTTTACAAGGAGATCCCCAATGAAGCTCAAACGAAGCCCTCTCCCGTTGTTGTTTGTCACCTCGCTGCTCGTCATGTTGTGTAGTTGGGCCTTCGCTCAATCGTTCATACCACGAGATCCAGGAGTACGTGGTGGACTGGCCACCACGGGAGGAGGACTGCAACAACGAGGAATTCCCATTCCGCACCCGCCAATGTTGAGTCCCAATCCAACTACGGGTGCAACCGTCAGCGACAACGAGAAGGCCTCTTTCGAAGAAGGAATCAAGCGTGCTGGTCAACTGGAATCTACCTGCGACGAGTGCGCCGACGTAATCGAAGGTTCGCCAGTGCCAGGCGAACTGGATCCGGTGTTCCCGCAAACGCGCACCAATTCAAATGGCTTGGGCGCCCGGCACAATGCTGACCAGTGTTTCATATGTCACGCACATCCGGTGCTCGGCGGTTCAGGCGGCTTCATTGTTCCCAACCCTGGTGACCCTGTGCCGCAGCCGGCTGAGAACCCGCAATTTCGTCTGGTCCCACACCGCTTCGGCAGGCAAAACATCGTGCCTGCCTTTGAAGAACAATATGGCCCAATCCGTGAGGTTCGCTTCAAGTTCAAGCCTGATGGGACACGTGATGGCGGTGTGCATCAGCTCTGGACCGTGCGTGGCAGTTTGAACGACACCACGATTCCCAACTGTGCTCTGGTGCAACCCGATTTCGCCAGGGAGTTTGCCAGGGGAAACCTGGCTTTTCGCATTCCCTTACAGATGCTCGGGCTGGGCCTGATTGACTCAATCCAGGATCGCGAGATCCTGGCCCATCACGACGCCACCGCTATGGAACGTGCTCGCCTCGGTATTAGCGGTCATCCGAACCGCAGCGGCAACGATGGGACCATCGCCCGCTTTGGTTGGAAGGCCCAGAACAAGTCGATCACGATGTTTGCGGGCGAGGCTTACAACGTCGAGATGGGTATCAACAACGAGCTCTTCCCTACCGCCAAGGAAGAGGATCCCGGGTGTCAGGGTCCGGAAAAGCCGGAACCAAACGACGTGATTCGCACCGCCCTGGACGATTCCCACAACCAGGCATTCAACAATCCAATCCACCTTCTTCCCGACTGGATGCAGTTCCAACTGCTAATGCGCTTCACTGATGGTCCAGCACCGGATCCGAATCCCAGTGCCAGCGCCCAGCGAGGACGGGTTCTCTTTGATCGTATTGGTTGCGCGTTGTGTCATACGCCACAAATGCAAACCGCGCCGGTCATGCTTAGCGCCGTTCTGCAAGACCGTCCAGTCAACTTGTTCTCAGACTTATTGGTCCATCACATGGGCGTCAACCTGGCGGACAACATTATCCAGGGTGATGCTGGTCCCGACGAGTTTCGCACCACGCCACTCTGGGGAGTTGGTCAACGCATCTTCTTCCTGCATGACGGTAGAACCTCGGATCTGCTGGAAGCAATCAAGGCCCATTTTTCATTTCCTTCGCCACCTGACCTCCGTCATCACGATCCGGCGTATCCAGCGTCGGAGGCGAATGGAGTAATTCGCAACTTCAACGAACTGTCGAACAGTGACAAGCAGGCGATCTTGGATTTTCTCCGATCGCTCTAACCCCTTTGGAGTGCGGCCACGCGTCGCCGCACTCCAAAGTCCCACCTAAAGCAAAGGATTTAAGTGATGAAAACCTCAAGAGCAATTCTCATGATCGCCCTCCTAATCTCACTGGCTAACTGGAATGCGTCAATGGCTATGCGAAAACTGCTGAGGGTCGAAAGCGTCTCAAGAACTGTCCCCCGAACCAGTCGTGGTGGTCTTCAACCTTCGGCAAAGAGTTCCGTTGCCGTTGCCAGAACACCGGCGCCCCTACCGAGCACTGACGTGGGACCTGGACTGGGTTTTGTCGAAGGGCTTTCTGGCTATCTGATCGACCCTGGCAATCCCAGTGACATATTGGCGTCGACCGGTATCACAGTTTTCAAGTCCAATAATGCGGGGACGAGTTGGCACCCCGCCGGCGTCGGGCTGGAGGCAAATGGATACCTGGCTGTTGTGCCCAATATTCGGAGCGATCCCAGTAATCCACATACGGTTTACGCCGTGGGCGATTCAGGTCTCTTTCGTTCCACCGACTTCGGCGAACACTGGACTCGACTCTCTGATTCTTTCGGATTGAGAGATGTTGCGGTGAGTCCAACCTCACCAGACACGCTATTTGTTGTTAGCGTGAACTCAGTTTATTTGTCCACTGATGGCGGGATTACCTTGGTGAGACAGGGTGCTAATGGTTTACCCGACTTTGGTGGTTATACGAACGTTGTCTTCAGTCCAGCAGATCCACAAACATTGTACGTAGTTGATTACTTCTCTGGCGTTTACAAGTCCACGGACGCTGGGGCTACTTTCAATCTACTGATCAACAGTCCAATCGCGCCGGGCCAGGTATTCCCGCATCCGACGCTACGCGACACATTTTTCCTTGAAACGCTTGGTGAAAGTACTGGTTTATTTCGGTCGACAGACGGTGGCACAACTTTCCATCAAGTCACTGGCGGCCTACCAGCGGGAACGGTTCAGTTTGTCACGTTCGATGTAACAGATCCTTTGACGCTCTATGCTTCTGCGGATGAAGGATTGCTGCGGTCGACTGATGGGGGCATCACCTTCAAGGCGCTTGGTATCGCTCCGGATCAATTAGGTGCCGGTGAGGGAGGTGCAGTCACCCTGAGTATTGATCCGGCGAATGCCAAAGTTCTTTACGTCAACACAGCAAAGGGAAACTTCAAGTCAACCAATCGCGGGCGAAGTTTCACTGAAATTAACGATGGCTTTCGCGCCGCGCACGTCATAGACGTTGAGTTTGATGGCGAGAGGAACACCGGTCTCTACGTGGTCGCAAACCACGCCCTGTTTCGTAGCCGGGATCGCGGCAAAAGCTACACCGAGATCAAAGTGCCGCCACGGATAGCTGTAACAGCGGTTGGCATTCCCAAAACCGAACCCAATACAATCGTGATCGCAACCTTCGAAAACGGTATTCTCCGCTCGACCAATGGCGGTCGTACCTGGACCAACTCCTCAATCAACACCGGCCAGACCGGATTTTTCGAAAGCACTCGAATTGTGATTGACCCTGGTGATGCCCACAACGTCTACGTTGTGTCGAATCAGTTTTACCGTTCCACGGATGGAGGTCAGAACTTCAGTACAGATACCGCACAAGGCCTGGAAAGTCTTACGTCGACCCTCACGATCGATCCCGAGCAACCGAACGTGCTCTTTCTTTCTGGAGGCAACGGATTAGTTGGGCCGCCACTGCTGATCAAGTCTTCCAATGGTGGAATAAGTTTTACGCCGGCATTGGTCACGCTTGGCATTGTGAATGGTGTGGTAGTTGATCCGCACAACTCAAACATTGTTTATGTCACTGGCGTCTTACAACTGGAGGCAGACGAACCTTATCCGCTGGTCACTTATGGGGCGGCAAAGTCCCTGGATGGTGGGGCTACCTTCACGCCTTCCGATAGCGGGCTTCCCCATTCGCCGATACGAGGGTTGGTGACTGACCCGCTTGATTCAGCCAGACTGTTCACCTGGGTCGCTGGCCAGGGTTTGTTTACCACTCAAG
Source organism: Pyrinomonadaceae bacterium (assembly GCA_035263325.1). GTDB lineage: Bacteria > Acidobacteriota > Blastocatellia > Pyrinomonadales > Pyrinomonadaceae > PSRF01. Next base: position 8,814 of record DATFRK010000120.1, read on the forward strand.
ATGGAGCAGTGAGTTGGAGCCGGGTAAATGACACTGAGACCGTTCGCCGATCTGTTTTAGCGGATGCTCTGGCAATCAATCCGCAGAATCCAAAGTTGGTATACCTCGGAGGTGCGAGTCTGCTGGAAGTTGCGGCGCGGTGAAACGGGAGAAGTCGGGGGGAAAGGGTGAAGGTGAAGCGGAGAAGGGGTGACGGGGAGAAGGGGGGACTGTCCCCCTGTCACCCTGTCACTCCATCCCGTCGCTACCGCTCCTAATGTTCTCTAAGAGCTTTCGTAGCGCAAACAGGTCCTCTTTGATCACATAAGCTATTGCACCCGCGGCGCGCGCCTCGGCACGCAATTTCGTGTCGTCATATTCAGTAACGATGATCACCCGCGCGTCGGGGTGCGTGGCCTTGATTCGTCGTGTTGCTTCGAGACCATCGACATTTGTCATCTTGATATCCATCAGCACGACGTCAGGCCGCAACCGTTCGTAGGAAGTCACTGCCTCTAGCCCGTCCTCGCACTCACCCACGACGTCGCCCAGGTCTGCTACTATCGACCTCAACAACCGTCGCATCGATCGGTTGTCTTCTACAATTAAGAGTCGCATTACTTCCTTAGGGTAGAGCTTCGATATTCACGTAGAAGCGAAAAGCGCCACCCTGTTGGATCCCCAGCATGAACTGCACGTTGATGCTTGCTCCATTCGCGAGCGGCGTTGCCAGGGTGATTTGGCCGGCTGATAGCGTTGAGTTCAACCCGCCTCCATTTGGTTGGCCCGGTGGTTCATCAAGTGTCGTACCTCGCACCATGACCATGCAGGGAGCCGGGTTGGGCGCACACTGCGCCGGGTCAGCAACTGTTACGTTCACATCGTTAGAAGTAAGTGCGCGCAGGTCGGCGGTACCGGGAGGAGCCGGTCCGCTCATCGTGGCAATGATGCGGAAACGGAGTTGGCTGATGGACTGTCCGGTTTGATTTGTAAAACGACGTCTGATTGCCAGAGTGCCGAGCGCTTTGTTCGTGCCGATGTCCGCCGCATCACGCACGCGGTTCGGCGCCGCAGTCTGTCCGGCGGTTGCGTCAATCAAGTTGGATGAAACGGTGGCGTTAGCCAGGATCGGTGAGCCGGAATATTCTGGACCAGGCGCGCCCAGGTGCGCAGCTACTCCGCCGACGCTCCCTCCAGTGGTTGAAAGGAGAATGAAGTCCGCGGCATTGTCGTCGGTATCCTTTGCTGTTCCCGATGAGGGGTCGCGAATCCAGGCGTGATCAAGAGTCGACTCGCCGGTTTGCGGCAAAGGCGTGCCTTCGCGGAACAAAGGCACGGAGGCTCCGCCGGATGCGGCGGCGTCGCTGAAGAGTACTGAATCGATCACCGCACCACGATTAAGCAAAGCGATTCCGCCCATCCAGTCGCTATTGTTTGCGGGTGCGATCACCTGGTCTTCCGCTGATTGGAAAAACTCGCCGGCGATGAGATAGTGACCGCGCGGTGGGATGCCCGTTTGGGCTGGCAACGTTACCGGAAAGACAGCGGAACCGGCGCGGTTCAAAAGGTTGAAGGTGAAACCGGAAATATCGATACTGGAATCCGTGTTGTTATAGAGCTCGTAGTACTCATCCTGGGGCCCCAGAGGTCCACTCATGCGAAATTCGCTGATGAGCAATTGGCCTCGTTGGGCCGGCAAGGCGAGCACATAGCGTTGCCCAAAGATGCCCCAGCTATCGCCATCCTGTCTGAAACTGGACCATACAAACACAAAGTTGCTGCCATTCGTCGCCACATCAGACGTACTTTGTTGATTGAAGGTTTGCGTGTTGACCAGGAACTCATCTCCCAGTGGCACACCAGAGGGGCTGAACCTGCGCGCAAAAACACCGCTACCAAACCCATCCTGATCCAGGATCGAGTAAGTAATCAGAAATTCGCCATTTCCGTAGGCGACAATTCTGGCCCCACTTTGCGGGTGATTCTGGGTGGAATTCACCGGAAACTCAGCACCTTGCGGTACACCAGCGGCGTTGAAAAGCTGAGCGTGAACCGAATTACCGGTGATCCCTTGATTGAAACTGTTCCAGGCAATGAGGAAGTTTCCCGACGCGTCCATCGCGATTGACTCGCTGTCCTGGTTTTTATCCGTGTAAGTATTGACGTGAAACTCTGTCCCCTGGGCCACACCGGCAGCGTTGAAACGTTGGGCATAGATCCCGGTTTGCGTTGATAGGTCGCCTTCCTGCCCGTCACTTACCCAGGTGACCACAAAATCGCCAGTTGAATTCATGGCGATCGCCGGATTGAATTGATCGTTCGGGGCAAAGGTGTTCACTCTGAACTCTCCACCTTGCCGCACACCGGCGTTGTTATACCGTTGAGCGTAGATGCCAAACGAACCAGCCTCGTCCACATTCGAACTTTGCCCGTCCCAAACGATGACGAAATTGCCGCTGGGAGTCATCGCAATACATGGATCTCTTTGGAAGCCGGCGGTGGTGGTGTTGACGCGAAACTCGCCACCTAATCTCGTACCGGAGGAGTTGAAGCGCTGCGCGTAAATACCAAAGGCATCACCATCCTGAGCATTGCTCTCCCAGGCGATTACGAAGTTACCGTTGGCGTCCATCGCGATTGCTGGTTCATCTTGATCGAATGCAGTAGTGGTGTTGACGCGAAATTCTCCTCCCAGAGGCGTTCCGGACGCGCTGTAACGTTGTGCGTAAATCCCGGTACCACCGCCATCCTGATTCTCGCTATTCCAAACCAGCACAAAGTTACCCAATGAATCGATGGCTGCCCCCCGACCAGCACTTGCTCCGTTCGTTGTTTGGGAACCGGTGGTGAACGTATTGGCTTGAAACTCTACTCCGGCGCGATCCAGGTTCTGCGCGGCCGCGACCTGGACCAAAACGCCGAGGGTTACGAGACTGCCGAACCAGCGAAGGGTGAACATCAATTTGCTGGCGGCCGAGATGGCACTGGACATTGGGAATCCTTTCCTTGGTAGTGCGACTCGCTAGGGTTTGAAGGCAGACGTTTGCGTGTCACGCTCATGCAGTCGCCGGGTTGGCGAAGGGCGGATTGTGATTTAGCGGGCGGGTTTTGAGAATGCGAGGGACTACCCAATTGAATATGGGCAGACGTACCTAATTTGATGGGTATTCCTACCTAGCTTATCCACAGATTACACAGATTACACCGAGACATTCTTAATCAGCTCAGATACGCCATTTGATCCCAGCGACGATTGAAGTTATGAACGTGGGCAGTATGCGTTCCAAGAACAAGAATTAGCGCAACTACACTTCCAAGCAAATTAGCTCAACTATACTCCCAAGCAGATTAGCTCAACTATACTTCCAAGCAGATTAGCTCAACTACACTACCTGGAAGCCAATTAGCTCAACTTAACTGATTAAATTACTCTCTGTGAAATCTGCGTAATCTGTGGATCAAAACTCAGACACATGCTCAACCGCGAACCGCAGCAGCGCATGATTTCCTTTCAGGTTGAGTTTGACTGCGATGTTCGCCCGGTGATGCTCCACCGTGCGAACGCTGACGCAGAGTGTGTCGGCGATCTCACGGCTTGTCTTGTATTCTGCGATCAACTTGATCACCTGGCGCTCGGTGGGACTGAGGCTGTTAATACCCGGCACGCGTTCCGGCAAGGTGGTCGCACGCCGGTCACGGTTGATGAGATAACCCGATAGAGCGGGGCTGATAAAGTGACGTCCGGCCGCCACTGATTTGATGGCGCCCACAACATCCGTCACGGCACTATCCTTCAGTACATATCCTTTCACTCCAATATCGAGAGCCGTATTGAAGAGTCGTTCATCGCGATACATCGTCAGGAATATCAGACCAACGGCCAGGTGATCGTCTCGTACCGCGCGCGCAACCTCGAACCCATCGCCGCTGGGCATTTCGACATCCAGCACCGCTACTTCCGGAGTGTGTTCGCGGATGCGGGCGATAGCCAGGTCGCAGTCATCAGCTTCAGCAACAACTTTAAGTGAGGGATCTGACTCAATGACCTGCTTCAGGCCCTGGCGAAATATAGGGTGGTCGTCTGCGATGACGACGCGGATCTCAGGCGCCACGGCGGGCCTCCTTTTGCTGCTCGGCCAAACGAAGAGTGATATTTATCCTGGTGCCCTTATGAGGAGTCGAACTGATCGTATGAGTGCCGCCAAGTAGACGTACGCGTTCAGCGATTCCAGTTAGTCCGAAGCCGCGGCCGTTGGCGACACCAGTTCCAGTGGTGCTGAAGCCCCGGCCGTTGTCGCTGATGGTTAGTTGAAGCGCTCGCGCATCCCGGGCGATTATGATGCTCGCCTGGCTTGCTTCGGAGTGTTTGACAATATTGTTGACGCACTCCTGGACCACGCGATAGAAGTTGGTTTCCACGTCCTTGTTAAAAAGCCTGTCCAGTTCAATGAGGTCCACAGTAAAAGCAATTCCGGAAGCCGCCGAAACTTTTTCGATCATTGCTTCAATAGCACTCTTCAACCCGAGCCTGTCAAGATGAAACGGTCGCAGGTCGTAGGAGATCTCGCGCACCTCCTCGATTACTTCGTTGACTGCATCGGAAATCTCGTCGAACTGCTCACGGGCTCGGTCATCCCCCGTGGTTGCCTGCACTCCAAGTAACGCTCGGTTCTTGATGACCAGCAGGTTTTGTCCAAGGCTGTCGTGCAATTCGGCCGCGATCCGTTTCCGTTCGCGCTCTTGCGATTCGATCAATTGGCGGGAGAAGTCAGTCTGGTTAGCGTGCGCCCTCCTTAGTCGGCGTAGCCGCTGCTCGTATATAAAGATCCCGATGCCGGTGATTCCCAGGGCACAGAGCGCCATGAACCAGGACGTGCGCCAGAACGGGGGCACAACTGCAATTGCCAGGCGTGCTCCCTCGTAATTCCACGCTCCATCGGCATTGGCGCCGATAACCCGGAAAGTGTAAGAA
>DATFRK010000121.1:0-7264 GCA_035263325.1 Pyrinomonadaceae bacterium
TCGACCGCGGGCATTGGTCTCGGTGTTCCGGCAATAGGAATAAGAACCTTTTGCAACGACACGGAGCCGTCTTCCGCCGCTACAAAGCCCTTGCTGTTGCTTGGAATAAACAAAGTCATCTCCTCAGCCCGTTTAGCGACTGGCTGCGAGACCGACTTCCCCAACCAGCGCACGCGACCATCACGTTGGTGGGTGGCGAGTACGACCAGGTCAACCTCGTGATCTTTCAAGTACCGCAACACGGCGTCTACAGGATCGTCATTGTGTTTGAAGACTTTGCTTGCAGCGATGCCAAGTTGTTCACCCACCGCGGAACGTGGACTGCCTGGCGGCAGCAATCCCCAACGCTCCAGGGTCTCGCGCACACCCGGAAAATCGGCCCAGTCTCCCGCTCCATCAGCGGAAACATTGAAGAGAGTAAGTTTTGATTTCGCCAGCAGCGCTGCTTTGAGTGCGTGGTGAAATGCAACTCTGCTGCCTTCAGAAAAATCAGTAGGATGAAGAACACTCTTGATTGTGGCGACCATTTGGCTATGCCGTCCTTATTTATTAATCTCTCGCTTTTCGCGCAGACAATTGAGCTCACCTACAATTCTGGCGCGCATCCTCCGCAAATTGTAGGGTGTGGGAAAGGAATTTTTGCCTGTCAGAATTACCAGCAAATCACTTTGGAGTGCGGCGAGTTCTCGCCGCTTTGTGATCGAGCAATAACCGGATCACAAAGCGCCGACGAGTCGGCGCACTCCAAAGGAGCTACGGTCTAGCAGTTTAAAGATCGGTGGGCTCAGGTATCATGAATCTGAAGCAATGACGCCGACCTTCAAGTGGCATGCGGATGGTTCCGAGAATACCCTGCAGCTTGTACACGTGCCTGGTACCAGCGGTAAGCCATTTCTCTTTGGTCGACAATCGAATCAGCGGCCCATTGAGGTACCAGACTTTTATGTGTCGACCACACCGGTAAACCAAGCGCTCTGGCTGCGCGTCATGGGCTCGAATCCCGCAAAAAACCCCAACCTTCGTTGCCCGGTGGAGAATGTGTCCTGGAACCACATCACCGAGTCTGGCGGCTTCCTGGATCGGCTCAATGCAAGCGAGATCTTGTCGACAGTTAGTAATGATGATCGGTCGATGCGTTTTCGCCTGCCGTCTGAAACAGAGTGGGAATATGCGGCGCGGGGTGGACCAAACTGGCAGGACGGGTTCACTTACAGTGGGAGCAATGATCCAGACAAGGTGGCCTGGTATGGTCCACGTTGGACCCGCAGACATGATCTCATTACTCAAATTTTTGGCTGGCCTCGTGGTTGGCGTCTGGTCCACCGACTTCGTTTTCGGAGCAGTCCCACCTCCACTCATGACGTCGCGACGAAGGCGCCAAATCAACTTGGTCTCTACGACATGTCCGGCAATGTTTGGGAGTGGTGTCAGGATATCTGCGTAGATGACCTGAATGCTGTGCCAGGAGACGGCAGTCCATACCTGGGTCCAGGTGAGGAGCGACGGCTGCGCGGCGGCTGTCACCACAATTGGAATCTTCATTGCACAGTCTCATGGCGCTATGGAATTGAGCCCGACGCTCACGATGGTTGCATTGGCTTTCGTCTGGCGCTGGCAAATAGGAAGTGCGACTTTTAAATAGAGGAACTCCCGACTGTTTCGCGCGTACTATCTGATGGGGCACATTCTGTTGAGATGTCGATAACCAGAGACCGTAGAATCGAAATAGTAAGACGACGACTGGTGCGGCGCAGCATGCCGCGAATCCACGTCACCGTCATTCTCACCTTAACCGCACTAGCCGGTTTCCTCACCTCTGTTGTCTTGTTGCATTCGGGAATGTCCTGGATGTGGCTGCGATATCCGCTAGCTATCTCGCTCGCCTACGGTGTTTTCCTGTTGCTCTTATGGCTGTGGCTCAGGCTGCAGCGCGGCATACCAGACATCGAATTGGTGGACATCCATTTAGGAGATCTGGACCTCAGTTCATACACATCGACAAGTTCTGGGCATAGTACCAATTTTGGCGGAGGCGGAAATTTCAGCGGCGGTGGTGCCGGCGGCAGTTGGGGCCGAAGTACTTCGGCGTCGGGCAGTGGATCTTCTTCGCATGGTTTCTTCCCCGATTTGGACCTCGAAGAAGGCTGGTTGATCGTTTTAGCAATTCTTGCGTTGCTTGGAGCTCTGATTGCTACTCTCTATGTCGTCTACATTGCTCCAGCCCTGTTGGCGGAAATCCTGGTAGACGGCGCTTTGGTAGCCGGTCTGTACAAGCGAGTCAAACACAGCCGGGAAAGACACTGGCTGCGCGGAGCCGTGCGTCAAACGGTGTTGCCGGCGGTTTTGGTCATCCTGTTCTTCACGGTGGCGGGCGTCGCGTTGCAGAAGGCTGTGCCGGGCGCTCAAACGATGGTCCAAGCATGGCAAATGCACCAGCGACACAGTGACACTAACGAATAAGTAGATGTACCAATCATAGATTTAGTCGACGGTACATTTGAGTAGGTGTAGAGTGAAGCGAATGACACGCAAGCTTCTGACTCTTTTCGTACTCGGGCTAACCATCGCCCTCGGGGGGTGCTCCTTCAGTTTCACTTTTGTCGTGATAAATAAGTCGGACCACACGATTGAAGTTGAATACACGCTCAAGCACTATATCCAAGGTAAATATGGCTACATTGAGGCGCCTGCAAAAATTCCGGTCACCGATTTTGAAAAGACAAATCATGAATGGCGGAAACTGAATCAGCAGGAATATGAGTTTGATGCTGTCTCGGGTACCTTCAAAGTGCTGCTGGGTCCCGATGAAGTGTTGCTGGTTGACCGGGTGTCAGAGTCGTCAATTGACAGCGGTTTTCGTCTCGCAAGCATAAGAATCGAAGGCCCGGACGGCTCAGTCTGTCTTGAAGGACGACAGGCGCAGACACAATTCAAACCAGAGGGCGACACAAATTACGTTCTCAGGTATCGATGACAAAGATGGACCACCTGAAATGCGGTTCCAACGGTCCTTTCGCTTGGCTCAAATGGCGACGGTACGCAAACCATTTAAAATGGTTCTTGTTCATTTCGGGCCTATGTGAACCCCAACCTATTGGTAGGGGAGAATGAGAAGGGACAGCATTGTGCTCAAACATGCAGTTGGATGAGAGGCTGTTGTTGCCCCAGACTCGTTCCGGTGAGCCTTTATTACACTCGAGACGCACTTCCTCATTACGGTAAGACCACCACAACATTACAACTTCATCATGACCTCACCGGGCCGCTCGTCTATTCTCCCGCGTCGCCAGCTCAGGGCGCACGTTTTTAGGTGATGAGCGAAGGGGGAGTGACAAAAATGTTGTCGGTGAACAAGTCGGATTTCGAGTCGTACCGTCCCATTGTTGAACCCGAGACTTGCAACTCTGATTTATTAGTCTGGCGGCATTTCCTGGACCCGCATCTTTGTGCCCAACTGCGCGCCGAGATGACTGCAGAGGTAGCCACGCAGGCCAAGGTTCTTGTTAGAGCTGATAACTACTTTCTCACCACGAATGAGAACGCTCGCAAGACAAAACTGGCGACCGTACCGGACTCTACCATTACCTTGATTGAGCAAAGATTGCTCGCTGCCAAACCTTTGCTCGAGACACACTTTGATTTAGAACTCTTAGGCTGCGAGCCACCACAGTTTCTCTCCTACAGCGCAGGAGATTTTTTCCGACCTCATTATGACGGCCTCACTGGCCCAAGTTCAGTCGCCGAGTTTGCTTATCTCCACTCGCGGCGATTGTCAGTCGTGCTATTTCTCAACACCCAGCAGGAAGAATGTGGGTCCGATGCATTTAGTGGTGGTGCCTTGCGGTTTTACGAACCAGTCGCCGTCGGATCGTTGCAAACAGGTGCGAGCAGTTTGGCGATTACCCTACGGCAAAAAGTCGCGCACGAAGTAAGAGGTGAGGCTGGCATGCTCGTGGCTTTTCGTCCCAACTTGCTACATGAGGTGCAAGTCGTCCGTGGCGGTAGGCGACACACCATCGTGAGTTGGTTTTTCTGAGGGTTGCCAGTCGCGACCCAAGCCGTCGCCGGCAACTCAGACCGCACAAACGGGTGACTAAGAGAGAAAGGAATTTAGCAGCAACATGGCAGTACAGGAATTGGCAATCAAGCTTTCTGCTGAACAGACAGCTCAGATCCGACAGGTAACCGGTCAGGTCGTGACGGAGCTAACAATCTTTGTCGGCAACGGATCAAATAGTGAGCTTCCGCCAGGACCAAACGCGAAGGACTATCCTCCGGGACCGAGCGTTAAGGCCTATCCTCCAGGTCCAACGGTGATAGAGTTTCCGCAGGGGTCGTCAGCGGCCTTTCCTCCGGGACCAACCCGGAAATAATAATCTTCTTCAGATACCATCTGATGAATCATGGCGACACGAAAACTAAACTGTTTTCGTGTCGTTTTTGTGTATTACCCTTAGCAGTTTATAAGCTGTGAATTTTTAGCATTAACCTTCCGGTAGATTTGTCGATCTGGGCCCGTGTCGTTCGTCGTAACAGTGGAATGATGGATCGCGAGAGACTTCAGATTTTGGGCGGAATAAGGAAGGAGATTCTCATGGCTTTAATTGATGGAATGTTGCAAGAACTTGAACAGGAAGCAAAGACAACTCGGCGGGTACTCGAACGCGTACCGAATGATAAGTTGGAATGGCGGCCGCACCAGAAGGCGAGAACACTCGGCGACCTGGCACTGCACGTCGCCACAACCCCCGGGGGCGTGGCGCAATTCGTGTCTTCTCCCTCGCCAGCGCAGGTACCGATGTTTGTTTTTCCCAGTCCGAAGAGCGCGGCGGAGCTGATTACCGCCCACGATGAAAGTATTGCCACCGCCAAAAGGTTGGTGGAAGCAATGAGTGACGCGGATTTAACGGCGACCTGGCGCTTGCTGAAAGGCGATCGCGAAGTAATGGCGCTGCCACGCATAACGTTTTTGAGATCGATCATGTTGAATCACTGGTACCATCACCGGGGCCAATTGTCTGTTTACCTGCGGGAACTCGACGTGCCGATTCCCTCGATTTATGGTCCGAGTGCGGACGAGAACCCGTTCGCGTGAATTGAGGTTTCGAAAATGCGCGAGTGATCGCACGGCCGATCACTCGTGCTTCTTTCAAAGAGGTCGCTTTCCTCATTGCCTTTCCTTAAAAACACTCTGCGCCACGTCTGCGTCTCCGCGTCTCCGCGGTAGAGTTGATCTTTCGCTTCAACGTCACCGCAGAGTCGTGGAGGCGCATCAGAGGTGGCGCAGAGAGCGAACCTCAATTGGCCAGGTCAGCAAGCAATTCACACCGATGGTGTTTGCGAATCTCACTCAGGGTTGGCGCTGCGCCTACCCTGAGACCAAAACTTACACTTACGCTGTTCACTCTTGCCTCCTTGGGCGTTTAATAATAAAAGGTAGTGGCTATGTTCTGGACCAACGCAAAAGTCCTCATCACGGGCGGTGCTTCCTTCATCGGATCCAGCCTCGCTAAAGCGTTGATTGATCGACGCGCCATGGTCCGCGTGGTCGACAGTCTGGTTAGCGGCAAGATCGGAAACATAGAGCGACTACGAGAGCACGGAGAAGTTGAGTTTCGTCAGGCAGACTTGAGAGAACTCGCCGTCGCCCGGGAAGTGATGAAGGACGTCGATTACGTCTTTCATTTGGCTGCTGATCATGGCGGCCGAGGATATGTCGATTTACATCAAGCTGCTTGCGCTACCAACTTTGCCCTTGACGGTGTGGTGATCAATGCTGCCCGCGAAGTTGGCGTCCACAAGTTGATCTTTGCCTCATCTGGTTGTGTCTACCCGAATCATCGTCAGCACGATGTCGACGCAGAAACCTACCTGACCGAAGACATGGTCCAACCTCCCTACGACGCCGATAACACTTATGGTTGGGCCAAGCTTATGGCCGAGCTCACGCTCAAGGCGTTTTATGAGGACTACGGTTTCCGGTCGGTGTCGTGTCGTTACTTCACGGTCTATGGACCATTCGGCGTAGAAAATCACGCGGTGATGGCGATGATAGCGAAGGCCTTTATTCGCCAGGACCCCTTTGAAATCTGGGGCGATGGCAGCCAAATCCGAAACTGGACCTACATCGACGACATTGTAAGTGGGACGCTCCTGGCGGCGGAAAAGATCGACGACGCGACGCCGATCAACCTGGGAACGATGGAACGCATTTCCGTCATAGAGGCCGCGCAGCAGATTTGTAAGTTGCTCGATCATCACCCAACCTTTCACTTTCGTCCGGAGATGCCGACTGGACCAATGAATAGAGTTGCCGACAACAGCCTGGCGCAGAAGTTAATCGGTTGGAGTCCGGCAGTATCGTTTCCCGAAGGCGTAAAAAGAACTATTGAATGGTACACAAGGGCGAAGACGGTAGCCGCGGTTCAACAGAATCTCTCACAACTCCTCTTGGAAAGAGCCTGAGGAAATGAGACGAACTATTATTGATGACGAGTCAACCCCACATCAGCGTTGTAGTTCCGGTCTTCAACGGTGAAACTAGACTCAAGGATCTGTTTTCCCGCACCACTAAAGTCCTCACCAGCCTGAATCTCACCTACGAGTTTCTCTTTGTTGACGACGGCAGCCGGGATAAGTCCTGGCAAGTCATCCGTGAGCTCAAGACAGAGCACTCAGAATGTGTTCGGGGGTTCAAACTGGCGCGAAATTCCGGACAACAAGCGGCAACGATGTGTGGCCTGGAGCGGGCCACGGGTGCCTGGGTGGTAACTCTTGACGACGACTTGCAGTCTCTCCCTGAAGAGATCCCAACGCTTTGGGAACAAGCGAACCGTGAGCAATGTGACGTTGTGTACGGAGTTTATCCGGCGCAAAAGCACCAATTGTGGCATAGAGTCGGCAGCCGAGCATTTTATTTGCTCGTACGCGGAGTGGCGCCGAAAGTGCCGGCAGGATCGTCCTTCAGATTAATCAGGAGCGAAATACTGCAGACGCTGCCACCTCGGCACGGCCCCTGGGTGTTGGTGGATCCAGCGCTGGCGTGGCTCACCTCAGATATTGCCACCGTTGACGTGCAACATGGAGCTCGCACCGATGGAAAATCGGGATATTCGTTCTTCAAACTCGTGCGCATGGCCCTAACTGTGTTGGTGATCTATAGCGCCTTGCCGTTGCAATTAATGATCTGGTTTGGACTATTCTCGGCCTTAGTTTCCTTTTGCCTGGGCCTCTACTACTTAATTCTTAAACTAACGGCGAACGT
>DATFRK010000122.1:0-12862 GCA_035263325.1 Pyrinomonadaceae bacterium
GCAACTCTAGATCGATGGTCGTGTAGATCCGCTGTGCGCTTCCGGAAGTATCGAAATCCGACTCCGCCACGCGGTTTACATAGTCGACAAAGTAAGGCGCGAGTGAGTTATCCAGATCTTTGACTGGAGTAACTGTGACCGCTTCCGCCGCTGCGCTCATATTTTGCGCCGGCGTTATCCACCCTTCACGTAACATCGCCGCGAGGACCGTGTTTCTTCGGACCATTGCTGCGTCCGCGTGACGCAGTGGGGAATAGCGCGCCGGCCCCTGGATCATTCCGGCAATCGTCGCCGACTCGGCCAGGGTCAGGTCTTTCAATTCCTTGCCAAAAAAGATGTGGGCCGCCTCTTTGACACCACGGGCCGCCACAGCCCCACGTTGGCCCAGGTAGACTTCATTGGCATAGAGCGCAAAGATGTCTTCCTTGCTGAGCCGCTGTTCCAGGGCCAGCGCGAGCATCACCTCAGCATATTTGCGCTGCAGAGTGCGTTCAGAATTGAGGTAGGTGTTCTTTACGAGCTGCTGCGTGATCGTCGATCCACCCTGCGCTAGTCGCTCATCACCAGCGTTTTTTAGCGCCGCGCGAATTAGCCCACTGACATCTACTCCTGAATGAGCAAAGAACCGATGATCCTCAATGGCCAGGATTGCGTGGACCAGCGTGAGTGGTATTTCGCGGTAGGTCAGGATTTCTCGTTTAGTCCCCTTGGCGGAGAGATCGTTTGAAATAATTTCTGGTTCCAGGGTAAGAGAGTCAATTGGCAGATCCTCGCTGCTGAGGGCGGAGATCTTGTCGCTGGAAAACTCGACGCGTACCGTCGCGGGACGGTTAACTTGAGGTCGCGCGGTATGAATTTCTATGCCACCGCTGCGCCGTTCAAAGCTGCCGTTCCAAACCTGGCTCGCTGCAGATTCTACGTAGCCAGCGCGACGCAAAATCGTCACCAGATCCTCCGCGGTGAGTCGTTGACCCGGCTGCAACACTCTCGGCGCCGCATAAAGTCCCGGTCGACTCGTCAGATAGCCGCTGGCAAGCCGAGCATCAATGACGCGGGAGTAATACTTGTAGGAACGAACCATTGCGTCGCCGGCCAGGATGGTGGTGATTGCGGCCAGGCCAAAGAGCGAGCGCAGGAAAAGACGTTTACCGATAGCAGGAGTCCAGACAAAAGACTGTAAATACTGGGCAGCCTTGCGGAGAGTATGCGGTTGGGGAACTGAGGTGACCTCGATTGACATGGATAGTTGATAGACCTCTGCTCTTTCAAGAGCAGATGGATTTGTTACTACCAAGCCCTTCAGTGCTTCCGAATAACTGTATGTCTTTTAGATATGATTAATGGCGGAAGAGTTCTTGAGAAATCCATTCTCTCAAGTTTCAGGGTGAGACTCTTGAGTAAACTGTTTTAACGATCAAGTAAGACTGAGCTATTGCTCGCTGTAACGCGTGGAGGGGAGGGGTGGTTTGGCAGCAAGTTTCTTGCGCCGGCGCAGGTGATACCACTTTGGTGCTTCTTTAATTGCCGCTTCGATCAGGGCGAGAATTTCGGGCACACTTTCCAGACCCGCTTCATAACCAGCAGTCATCAACTCCTTGGCTCGTCCCATCTCATCCCAACGAATGTGGCCCACCTGTGGTTTGACAACCAGGTCGGAGACTTCAAGTTGATACGTTGTTACCGTGCGCTGAATTACGAGCATCGACTGTAGCAAGACGCCCACAACCGATTGCGCCGGTCCCAGAAACTTTGCGCCCTCGGCATTTACATCAACCGCGATGACGATGTCTGCACCGAGCGCGCGAGCGACTGAAGAAGGAACAACCGCAACCAGGCCGCCATCAACCAGCTGGCGTCCGTGCGAGTCGGTTACCGGCACATACCAACCCGGGATAGCACAGCTTGCGCGAATGGCAAAAGGCACGTCACCGTGTTCGCGCATGACCACTGCCTTTCCCGAGTGAAGATCAGTGGCCACGGCAGCAAAGGGGATCTTCAAGTCCTCAAAGCGAGTAACCGGGAGCTGAGCCCGGAGAAAGTGCTCGAGTCGTTCATTGCTCTGGACGCCCAGTCGCGACATGGTGACCCGACCGACGTCGCGCCAGCGCAAACTACGCCCTATCGCTTCAATGCGCTCGAGGGACAACCCCGCAGCGAAGGCGCCCCCGACAATGGAACCGGCGGAAGTACCGGCAATGCAATCGATCGGAATGTTGTTTTCTAAGAGCGCGCGCAACACACCAATGTGAGCAATGCCGCGTGCTGCGCCCCCTGAGAGGGCCAGGCCGATTGTGGGACGATGGGACATAAGGCGTTTGAGCTTGGTGCTTGGTGCTTGGTGCTTTGTACTTAAGCTCCGAAGTGTTCAGCGGTAAAAAATATCAACTACGAAATACAAAGTACAAAGGACCAAGTACGAAGTACCGTTAGACGGGACTCAACATCACTATCTCCGCTCGCTCGCGGGCCGTGTCAAGAAATGTGTCCGTATCCGACTCAATTCGTGATTCGGTTAAGTTCCGTTCGATGCGAGCACTAACCTCTTCCAACTTTGGCACTATCCGCTCAGGATATCTGGCGCGATAACGCGGTACAAACGACTCCCGGTAATAATCGGCAATCTCTTTCTCACTAATCACTACGAAATTCCGAAAACGAAAGTCCAGGTATTTTTCCATCTTTAGTCGCTGCTCGAGGATCTGATCCAACTTTTCACTGGTTAGACCAACCTTCTGCAGTCGCGCTTGGAACTCGGGCTGCGACGCAAAGTTGCGCGCCAGGGCATCCCGCGCGTCGCTAATCTCTTTCGGCGTTGGTTCAAGGGTGGGCAGCTTTTCCGCCTCCTGCAGAATGAGGTGCTGATCTATCAGCAGGTGCAATGCCTTATTAAGGTCTTCGCTGGTAGGGTTGTCGATTGGGGTATTCGGCTGGAGGGCTAATTGCCACAATAAATCGGAGTAGGTAATCAGATCCGTACGCACGCCGGCATTGACTGTGGCCACCATCTTGTCGACCACTCGCTGACCAAACACAGGCTGCAGCGAAAGAAACAACGCCAGCAGTCCGAGCGTCGCCTGGAAAAATCGTCTCTCCATCTTCATCACGCTCCCCTCGTTAGAACGTCTGCGTAATTCTGAAGTGCAGATGTCCCTGGTGTAGCCGAAAAACTGCCGGGGTACCGTCAAACAACCCGGTCGGCCCACGTTGCGGAATTAGAAACTCCGACGGATTCAAAAGAAAGCCGTAATCAACTGCAAGCGCGCCGCCAAAAGGTGTTTGCAAACGGAAGCCCAGGCCAACCGTGTGGGTCCAGCGCACCTTTAAGTTCGCTGCAGTGATCGCCGCGAGCAGATCCGTGGGAGGCGGCGTGTTATCCGTCTTGCCAAAAAGATCACCTATGCGGCGATACACATTGCCGCCATCGTAAAAGGGCACGGCCTGGAAACCCCTGGTTAACGGAATCCTCGCCTCCAGATTGACTACCCCCTGCGCATTACCGCCGACAGGCACGGTGAACGGGTTCAGAAACACAACTTCGTTATTCTGGTCGCGGAATTCTCCCAGGGGGATTACAACTTGTCTTGGACCAGCTTCCTCGAAATTAAAACCGCGCAGAGTGGTCGAACCCCCTGAGAAAAATCGTTCGCTGATTGGCAAGGTGCGATCAATCTCGTCGATCGTGCCATTGCCATCACGGTCACGCGGGTTGAAAAGATTGGCCAATCCCAACGAAACGTTACCAGCCAGCACGGTGCCACGAAGGCTGTTTAGTTTGTAATAGCGGCGGTAAGAGGTCTGGAAGCGATTGAACGAGATGTTGCCGCCGAGTTGCCGCAGAGCCAACGAATAGTCGACGCTTAGAAAGTCGCCGCGGGTGGCATCCACCTGATTAAAGCGGCACACCTCGCCAGGCGCCCCGGGGTGCTCATCCTCATTTTCCACCCGGCGTAGTCCCAATAGACCACGTTCACAGCGCTCGCGCGTGTCGCGCACCAACGAGGCGTTAAATTTGGACAGACGAATCTTGGAATCGGGTTCCAGGATTGGCCTCACCACCAGACTCTCAAGATTGAAGAGACGCACATCTTCATAGCTGTAGCGCGCAAACACAATCGTGTGCGACTTCGGATCTAACACACGCTGGGTCTCTATGGCAGCGATGAAACGATTGATCGTTGGTTCACCGACTGACTGGCCGAAGATGTTGATTGGGTTGCCGTTTTCATCGAGTCGTTGCACGATGCCCATCGTGCCGCGATCAATTGCGGAACGAAAGAAACGCGTAATCGTCGAATCGCGTTGATACTCGACCGAGATGGCCAGGGGCGCAAATTTGTTCTTGCTATAGCGAGCAAACCGCGGGTCGAGATATTCAAGCCGGACCAACTGTTGCCGCCGGCTGATGCGGAAGCGCATAGCGCCCTGGCGCAGGCGGTCCATCAGGTTGACGTTGCTAATTTCAAAAAGGCCTAACGGACCGGTGTCAGTAGACCAGCCACCGCCGTAATCCATCACCCTTGGCTTCTTTTCTTCGACGTCGATAATTACATCGCGGCGTTTAAAACCGGTGGGAGTTTCACCGGCAGCCTCAGTGCGAATAATTACTTGCCGATAAGCATCGGTCAGGTAGAGTTCACGC
Source organism: Pyrinomonadaceae bacterium (assembly GCA_035263325.1). GTDB lineage: Bacteria > Acidobacteriota > Blastocatellia > Pyrinomonadales > Pyrinomonadaceae > PSRF01. The sequence goes on from DATFRK010000122.1 coordinate 4,640, forward strand.
TCGGCGTCGGAGATGCGATCAGCGCGCAAGACGTCGCCTTCGGCAATTGGAATCGCCCTGATGATGGCTGCGCGTTTGCGTCGTTGCGTACTGAGACTGCCGGTGACTCCATTCACCACGATTTGATTGATGAAGGTCTTGTCACCTTCTTCGACAATCGAGTAAAGGAGGCGAACCTGCTCATCCTCACCCTTTTTGGGTAGTTCTACGATCGAAAAATCCAGGCGTGTATTGATGTAGCCCTCTCGAGCATAGCGAGCGACGACGCGATCGCCGTCCGTCCGCGCTTGTGAACGAGAAAACGGCGCGCCAATCACGGTGCGCAACTCATCCCGAATCTCCTTTTCCGTGTAGATATGGTTGCCAGTTATCTTGACCCCGGCCACTCGCGTAAGTGATCCCTCGGTCACGTTGAAAGTGATGATCAGATTGTCGCCATTGACCGAGACACCCTGGAGAACATCGGCGTGTGCCCTTCGGTAACCCAGATCCCGCATGAACGCCTCTATCGTGCGTCGATCCTGCTCCAGCAAAGTGAGGCTGGTGAATCCGCGACCGAAACCAAAGAACGGTATCAATCCCAGGGCGTTAGCTCTCTGAGTTCTGAGAGATGAGGAAACGTCAGCAAACGAGAGCTTATTAGTGCCAGTGATGCGAATGTCGGTAAGGCGAAAACGTCTCCCCTTGTCCACCAGGTAATCTATGTCGATAGTATTTCCGGTTAAGGCGGAAGGGTTCAAATTCTGGCAAGTCTCGTCAGTGCCGTTTTTACCAAATTGAGCAGGCGGGTTCTTGACGGTACAGAGCTGGCTGACGTCGGCAAAGAAAAAGCCCTGCTCCTGAAGTCTGTTTCTGAGTCGGCGGGCTCCTTCAACAATTGCTGAATAGTCGATGTTGCCTTCTCGCCTAACCGGCAGCAACTCCCTGGCGGTCCTGTCGCTTATTTCAAAGTTCTTGACGGTAACGTTTACTCGTGGTCCAACTGCTCCGCTCAAACTGATGGAAATCAGGTTCTTCTCTTCCTCCCGTTCGACTCGAGCGTCGTCTAACTGAGGAGCTAAGAAGCCCATGCCGATGATGGCATCGCGAACCCGTTTTACATCTACTGCTAGTGCGTCCCGGCTAAATGGGGCGCCGGCCTGCAGGCTCAGCTGCGGCTTTACTGGAGCCGCATCAAAACCAGCGATCTTGATGTCGAAGTGGTCGACCCTGGTCTGTTCTCCCGGCGTTACTCTGTAAATAACGGTGGCGCGCGTGCCGCTGGCCTCGAGCTGTTCGACCGGTTCTACAGTAGCGTCGAAATACCCGCGATCACGGAGGTAGATAAGTATTTCGTCGGCATTTCGGGCAATGATCTGCCGCGACAAGCGCGCTCCGGGTTGCACCAGGTTCAGGCGCGCCCGCAATTCATCGGTTGAGATGGGTGCACCTGTCACCGGCCCCAACTCGATGCGCACATCGCCAATCTGCACCTGCCGCTGGATGACAAACCGGAGCCTGATTGGGCCGGTTTTGCCCGCATCCTCCACTACTTCAACCCTGGCGTTGGCGACTCGCTCTGAATCGAAAAGAGCCTGCAACGAGTCGCGCACCCGAACGGCGGAAAAATCCGAATTCCCCGTTACCTTCAGCAGCGAAAGAAACTGGGCCTGGGCAATGGGGTCTTGCTGACTCCCCTCGAAAACCAACTCCACGGAGACGATTCTGCGACCCTCATAATCATCGAGGTTCGGAGTCAAGGCAGATCGAGCCACGGTGAAACTGGAGAGCAAAAGACACAACTGCAGGATTGAGATTGTGCGCAGTAACAATCCGCCAGGCGTCAAGGCAGGCAAATGTTTTCGCAGCTGGGGTCCTGTTAGGAAGCGGGGGGCAGCCTCAGCTAAAGGCGCGCAATTCAGGCAGGCAAGTTGATGATTGCCGGCAATCGCATTGTGCATCCTGCTTTCTGCTTCCCACGTTTTTGGAGACAACGCCGTTACCTGCCCAATGCTCAAAATCGCTTGCGAAAGCGGATCTCAAAATTGAAGTTATTGTTGTGGGTCGACAATCTTTGCGTCGACCCTTGTTCATACTGGGCGATGAACGACAAGCGATCCGAAACGCGATATTCAACCGCGAGAATCTGATTTGGATCGGAGGTAACGTTTGTCGAGTAAGTAACCGTAACTTCCTTGCTAATTCTTCGCCCTAAGGTCAGCCGGGCAGCGGGAGTTGAACCTGTGCGGCCACTGATCACAGGATTGATTTCGAAGCGCGTCAAACCAAACAACTTGCTGGTGGCTCTTTGGGCCGGAGCATTGATCAAAGCGTCTGTTAACAGACTCGTCGCGGTGCCCAGGCCCGATTCTGAAAGAATGGAAGTGCTGGTATCGGACGAAGCAAGTTGACCGGTAGTGATCAAGGAAACGACGTCTGCCTGGGGCAGGGCTGGTTCAGAACGTACTGTCGCGGAAGGTTGCGACAACGGCCCAGTGAGACTCACGATGACCCGATAACCCCTGATCTGTGATTCACCCTGGATATTGATCACCGGGTCGGCGTTACGGCCAGGCGGTAAATCAAGCAGCGCACGCGTTATGTCGTAACGGTCGTTGCGAAAGTTGAGCGTGCCACTGGTGGCGGTGATCCTGCCGGAGATTACCGGATCATTTACTGGTCCATTGAGCACCAGCGATACCGAACCGACCAGATCCGCCAGGTTGTTTCGCACTACTAATGCGTTCCGACCTTCAACCCGCAGATCGCTGAAGAGCGCGGTGCGGACCAACTCGACTTCCGGACCTTCCTCGATCGACTCCTGTCCCCGACTATTTATCAAATCTGCCAACTCGATATTTTGGGTGTATTCGGTACGTCGCAGATTGACGACGCCGCTGATTAACTGTTCGCGGGACGAACCCTTCAATTCAACATCAGCATCAAGGGTCGAGCGAAAGTTTTCCGGAAAAGGCACGGAAACATTGTTTCCTTGTAAGTTGATCAAAAAGCGGGAAACGGTAAAGCCTTCCAACAAGGCACCGCCCGTGGCACTAACCCGGCCGCCACCGAGGGTGCCGGTAAGCGAATCAATTTGCGCCTGATTGGAAGTGAAGCGCAGCGCCGCCTGCAGGTTCGACACGGTCCAACGTTCATTGCCAACCAATACAGAAACTGAGGCTCCGTTCATCGATGCCGTGCCAATCAGTCGTGGCTCATCGAACGCCCCGGTAATTCGCATCGCGACTTCAGCTGTACCGGACGAGAAGAAATCCGGGGAGACACCGTTCAAGACCTGGAGGTTCAGACTACCAGTTACATTCAGATTTTCTTTACCGCCGGCCGCGGTGGCGAGGCTACCATCCAGCACAAGGTTGGTGCCTGGTCCAGTGAATCTCGTTTCAGCGAAAGTAATCTCAGTGGGTGTAAAACGGACTGTTAGAGGCGTTGCGGCACTCAACTGAATGTCTTCCACCCGAAAAGTAAGTTCCGAAAACTCCGCGGTTCCGGCAAGTCCGCTCAGGGAAAAATAACCGTCTTCGTCCAGTAGATTGCCGCTCGCCTTGATGGTCCCATTGGCACGCCCGGAAACACTGACAGTACTCTTGGGCATCGCCAGCCCAAACAGACTCGATAGATCAGCATTCGTCAGCGTCGTTTCGATCTCCGCCGGCAACTGCTCGCCGGCCAGGTTGACCTTCGCTGCGATGACCTGGGGTGGGCCAAGAATGCCGGTCGTCAAGGTGATGCTGAGTTGTTTGTTCTCTGTCCGTCCGACCAGCGCAACTGTACCGGCCGCGCGTCCGTTGATGGTTACATCTTTGGCCTGGCCATCAAACGTGATCTGGTAAGCCGAGAAATCCTTTTCTGACAGGTTACCCATCAAGTGGGCGGTGAAGTCAGCGACACCGGTGACTGCGCCATTCGGGCGGTTGGCAAAAGCAGACAGTCGGCTCAACTGAATTCCCTCAGCCTTGCCTTGAAAATCAAAGGCCTTGCTCGTGGTGTTGAATGTGCCACTGGCAATTATGTGGCCGGCAACGAGGCGCGCATCTACGGTCTCGATCGCCACGTCCGAACCATTGAAAGTAGCTCGCGCGGCCAGGCTTTCCAGGGGTTCTCCGGCAAGTTTGCCTGGGCCAAACTGCAGATCGGCGCGCCCGGACATGGCGTTGGGAATGCCGTTGATATTCACGTCACCGGAAATATCAGCCTGCGTATCGCCTAGTTGCTTGGCTAGATTTGGCGGCAAGACAGCCATCAGGGCTGCAGCGTTGAGCCTATCGAGAGTGGCGCGAAGCGAAATGTTGTTAGTGCCTGTACGGGGCGCCGTCAGCGCAAACTGCACCCCACCTCCGTCTTTCTCAGCCAGTCGGCCGTCCGCAACTTGAACCTCCTCCGCGTTCATCGTGATCGAGGCGCTCAGTGCTCCGAGATCGCGATCATTCACGAGCAACGAACCAAGCGACACGCGGCCGGTAAAATCCGGGGCACTCAACCTTCCGCGCACGTTGCCATTCAAGGTCAGCGGCCCGGCCACGCTAATGCCGGCACTGCGCATTTGATCTTCAACGTCACCCAAGAGACCTGAAGAAATGAGCACCGTTTGCAATTCCGCCGCGTCCCTGGAGTTGAGATCGACCAGCAGGTTTGAATCGTTCTCAAAAGAAAACTGACCATTTGCACTGAGCGTCGTGTTGGGAGTGTGCAAATTCAACTGTTGGATGTTGAATACCCCGCGGTCCGCACGCAGTGCCACGTCCCCTGTGACGGGAATCCGATCACTAGTTGCGTCGCCAGCCTCAGCGGACAACTGGGTGCGCAGAGTGCCGGTCGCCTGTTTGAAGTCAGTACCAGGGAAAGTGAGATCGACATTACCGCTGGCGCGTCCAGATAACGGTACGACAGTGTTGGACATCGCGGTCAGTGGACCACCGATGTCCATGCCGTTGAAACTCGCGGTTACTCGTGACGGGCCCGTCTTGGTCATAGCGATCCGCGCGTTACCCGTGGCACTGCCCTTGAACATCTCAGCAGCAAAATCGTTGATCTGTATTTCGGTATTGGTCGCCACCACATGGGCATGGGCCTGGCCCATGTTCATTCGCCCCAGCACTCCCCCGCCGAGGCTGAGATCTGCACTGGCTCGATAAGTACCGGAAGGTTCGACCACAAACACAGGTTTGGTCAGTTTCACACTTTCGATCTGTCCGTCCGCCATTTTCACTGTGCCTGCATCAATGTCGGCGGTCGAACCTTCAATCCTCTGATTGCGGACTGACAAATGCACTCCGGCAATATTGATACTGCCTAGTTCGGCCACGGACGCACTCGTAGCCCCTACCTGTACTTGCTTCACTTCAACCTTTGTGACGCCACCGCGGCTGTCGACGTCAATGTTGTTTGCCGTCACGCCTTTTACCTGCGCCCCGGATGCCGAGATGTTTCCGGCCTTAACGCTGGCTACCGTCGCAGTGGTTACGTCGTTCTGGTTACGCACTTTCAAATCGGAGGCAGTGATGCCGTCGACCTTAGCGCCGGAAGCGGACAGTGCATTCGCTGTTAAGTGAGCAGACGAAGCCGTCAATACGCCCTCGTTCATTTCCACTCGCGCATCACGCAGGATCAAACCACTGATGGTTGTGCCAAAACCCTTTTGGGCTACGGCGCGAAGTTCGCCCAGCCAGCGAAAGTTGGTTCCGGTCCCCATTACATTGCCCGCCAGTTGGAGACCATCCAATTGAAAATCACCGGCAGTGAGCAGCTCCGCCACTGCCTTGCCATTGATCTCGTAACTCTTACCCTGTCCTGATCCGTTCGCCGTGACATTCAAACCCTGCAGGCGAATATTTTCCGCCGCCAAAGCGTCCGATTTGATCGTGCCTTCGAGTTTGTACTGATCACCTTCGCCGGTAATGTTGCCGACAAAGTATCCGGCTCCTCGTAGCGCGGGGTCGGTGTGCAAGGTGGAAGAAAGTAAAGTGAGGTCAACGGACGAGGTAACATTCATCTGGTAACGCAAGGCACGCCAATCGTCCATCGTTCCTGTAAGTTTCGCCTCTGCCTCGGGAGACTTGAGCACAAACTCCTGGATCTCTACCCGGGTTTGGTTAACGCGGCCCTTCGCCTGCAGAAAGATATGTTCAATCGGCCGGCCGTCATACGTGAAAGTGGAATCTGAAAGCGACATGGCGACCGCATTCATCCAACTATCTGCGGGGGCGTTGGGATCGTCTGGCTGAATGGTAGCCTGGAGATTTCTCGCCTCACCCGAAATCTTGTGAACGGCATTGCCGTAATGGACCACGCCGTCCTTAATAGTGATATGCGCAGTCGAGTAGGCGAACAAGATCCGCCTGTTTGGTTCCGGCGGCGGAATGTGGATGTTGCGAAAGTTCGAACGACCTTGATCGTCAAATGTTACCCAGGTTTCGAGTCCTTCGAGCTTGAGCTCCTGAAGATTGATATTGCGTTGTAGATTCAGCGCGTAGAGATCTTCGATCCTGATAGTCGCGGTGAGTCTGTCGATCTTTCCGAGTTTTTCTCCGCTGGCAGCATCGAAGAGTTCCACTCCGCTCATCTCTACATTCCGCGGCGGCAAGCCGGCGTGGAACTCCCTTATCTCAGCGCGAATGCCATAGTTGGCGAAAGTATTTTTGATCTGACTAGCGACGAAGCTATCGATAAAACCAAAGCGATAGAGGATGAAGGCCATGAACACCAACGCCAGCACGCCAACGGCAAGAATCAAGCCGGCAAGAATCGCGTGACGGCGGCTAAATTGGTACCAGCGCCGGCGCAACTTGTGCTTCTTTGCGGGAGGCGGCTCGCTTGGATCCACAGTGTTGTTCGGATCGTCTACACTCATAACTCACAGCCTTCTAAAGCTTGAGGGAACGCTTGAATTCTAGAGGGAGAGGCCGAAACTTGAAAGAGCCCTTGTATGCCGAGTCGGGTCAAGGACCACAGCCCTGGTCCAAGACGTAGCAGATGACTTGTGCAACACTCAGGTACGTCGGTTGTCGTTGTCTAACTGCGGCAACGCCTGGTCCTTGAGAGATGCTGGTTCGCCCAGTGGAACATTGCCCACAACCGAGAGTTCAAAACCTTCTAGGGCAGCCACTCTGGGGGGGTGGTTGGACAGCAGTAGTATTTTTCGTATGCCTAAGTCATGGAGGATCTGGGCCCCCACTCCATAATCACGATCGACGCCGTAGCCAGTTTGCTGGCTGGCTTCGCGTTTGCTAAGCCCGCTCTCCTGCATCACGCCGTAAGTACGCAACTGATTGACGAGATCCAAACTGTGCTCGCGTTGCCTTAGATATAGCACCACTCCACGTGCCTCTCCGGCGATCTTCTCGAGCGCGGTGTGGAGCTGAAAGCCAGTGTCGTCGATAAGTGACCCAAACATGTCACAAGTGACATTCTCGGTATGGACTCGTACGAGCACGGGGTCCTCGGTCCGCAGATCACCCATCACCATTGCCAGGTGCACATCGCCGTTGATGATGTTTTCAAAAGCGATCGCGCGAAAGCGCCCGTAGACGGTGGGCAGGTCAGTCTCGACCACCCGGCGCACCAACATTTCTTTCTGGATCCGATACCGGACGAGGTCAGCCACGGTGATCATCTTCAAGTCATGTTGCGCGGCAAACACCTCGAGTTGCGGCAGACGGGCCATCGTCCCGTCTTCGTTCATCACCTCGCAAATGACGCCGGCGGGATACAGACCTGCGATCCGGGCGATGTCTACACTTGCTTCCGTTTGCCCGGGACGAACAAGCACGCCGCCGTTTTTTGCGCGTAAGGGAAAGATATGACCGGGCCTGGCGAGGTCCTGTGGTTTCGCTTGCGGATCGACCGCGACCAGGATCGTAGTAGCTCTGTCAGCGGCGGAAATTCCGGTGGTAATACCGCGGCGGGCGTCAATGGAGACGGTAAAGGCCGTTCCCAGGAATGAAGTGTTGTCGGCCACCTGCGTGGTTAGGTGCAGTTCATCGCAGCGCTCTTCAGTAAGTGGCAGACAAATCAGGCCGCGAGCGTGTCGCGCCATGAAGTTGATGATCTCTGGTGTGACCTTCTCGGCGGCGCAGACAAGATCACCCTCATTTTCACGATCTTCGTCGTCGACAATGATGATCATCCGCCCCTCACGGATGTCGGCAACAGCGGACTCAATTGGAGCAAATGGCATATTAATAGTACGAATGGAGCATTTTTGTAATTGCTTAGCAGGGTCCATAG
>DATFRK010000123.1:0-7768 GCA_035263325.1 Pyrinomonadaceae bacterium
AAATTTACATAGAAGCGATCCGCGATAGAATCCCATACACGATAACAATTTCAGTGAAGTAATGACTGACGCGAGGGGGAAGCGTCGTCGGTCCGTGGCCCAAGCAGAGACCGAACTCGTTGGACGCGAGCGGCGGCAGCGTGCTTCGTAAGATAATTAATCCGGAAAAGGTAGGATGAAATCGCGCCGGCGCGTCAACTCAACGGTTGGGCCGACAGCAAAGCAAGTATCGATGAACGACTGGTTCGGGGCCATTTCAACGACGTTCGATCTTCCCGCGGAGGCCGCACACGGGTTGATTCATCGTGGCTTCGCTGTTCTTCGTAGCGCGGTGCCGCGCGCGAGCCTAGGGCGGTTGACGGAGGCGTACGAGACCGCCGTCTCATCGGCAACCAAAGAGGACACGAAAGTAGGTAGCACGTCGACGCGCGTCGAAGACTTCGTAAATCGGGGCAAGGAGTTTGACGATCTCTACGTACACCCGCCGTTGCTCAATGCCTGCTGCCGAGTTATCGGGCAACCGTTCAAACTTAGTTCGTTTCATGCTCGGACACTTCGTCCACATGCTCGGAGCGGGCAACTGCATACCGACGTCCGGCGCAACTCTGCCGATTGGCCACTCCTTAGCTTTATCTTTATGGTCGATGAGTTTCGGCCGGAAAATGGCGCTACGCGTTTCGTGCCGGGCTCGCACCCGTGGCCAGGCGTCCCGGAGGATAGTCTCTCTGATCCTGGCGCCGACTACGAAGGTCAGGTACTGGCTTGTGGTCCTGCCGGCTCGCTCCTTATTTTCAACGGTTCGGTATGGCACGATCACTCGGCGAACACGTCGGGCAAACCGCGACGATCACTCCAGGGCGCGTTCATACCGCGCGACGGTCATGCTGGGACCGATTTTGCTGTTCGCATGCAACCGGAGACGCGCCTGCGGCTCAGCCCGCTCGCACAATATGTGCTCGCGCTGTGATCGTCAGCACAACTCCACTTGCGGTTGTCATCCCGTGTAAAGATGAGGCCCCACTTTGAAAGGTGATGGGAGTTAACTGACAATACCCTCACAACAGACTCGCGTTGGCTACAGTAGTGTGCCACGCAGCACGATTACTGCGACACTGAAATAGATCACCAACCCGGTCACATCGACCAGGGTAGCTACAAATGGCGCGGATGATGTAGCCGGGTCGAAGCCGAAGCGGCGGAGGATAAAAGGCAACATCGATCCTGCCAGCGTTCCCCACAAGACAATACCAATCAGGGCCAAGCCGACGGTGAAAGCTACTAATAACCAATGTGGTCCGTAGATCGCCGAGAATGCGGACCAGATCGAAATCCGTAGAAAACCAATTGTTCCCAGAATCAAACCCAAACCCAGGCCAGATAGTACTTCGCGACGCATCACATGCCACCAGTCACGCAACTTAACCTCGCTAAGAGCCAATGCCCGGATCACTAATGTCGAAGCCTGAGAGCCGGAGTTTCCTCCCGAGGAAATTATGAGTGGCACGAACAGAGCCAGGACGACGGCTCGCTCAATTTCCTTTTCGAAGAAACCCATCGCCGTAGCAGTCAACATTTCACCAAGAAATAGGATTACCAACCAGCCGGCGCGCTTTCTGATCATCATCGGTAGCGCGACTTGCATATACGGCTTGTCTAATGCGCTGGGCTCGACGGCACCCATGCGCAAGATGTCTTCAGTACCTTCTTCCACAAGGACGTCAATTACATCGTCGACAGTAACGAATCCGACGACCGCGCCGTCTTTTTCCAGGACAGGTACAGCGAGAAGATTGTATTTAGCGATCTTCTGGGCTACTGATTCCTGATCGTCTGTAGCATCTACGGTGATCGGCTTAGCGCGCATCACCGCCGTCAAGGGTGTCTCAAGTTCCGCCATGACGAGATCACGCAAAGAGACGGCGCCGAGCAACCGCTTTGTTCGTGGTTCGAGGACATAACAGGCGTAGATGGATTCCTTTTCTCGAGCGACTGCGCGGATATGCTTGAGAGCTGCCCCGATAGTCATGTCTGGATCAAGCTCAACGAACTCCGTTGTCATGATTCCGCCGGCGGTGTGATCCGGATATTGCAGAAGGTGCTCAAGCTCGGCTCGCATCTCCGGGCTGAGCAGGGGAACGATGCGATGCCGTTCATGCAATCCCATCCGCTGCGTGATGTCGGTGCGCTCGTCCGCAGACAGGCCGCTGAGAATCTCCACCGCCCGAGTCGGCTCAAGCTGTTCGAGGATTGCAGCGCGGCGGCGCATTGTGGGCTGATCGAAAATTTCGATCGCTCGGGCAACCGGCAGCATCGAGACCACTGCCGCCGACTCAGCCAGCGTTAATTCATTGATCAACTCGGCCAGATCGACGGCTCGCAGATCAGAAACCACCTGTCCAATACCGACAAAACTGTCATCGAGCCGCGTATGAATGCGCTCTAACAATGCCTTCAGATTCTCCGTGGGCATCAGTTGTTCTCCTATCAATTTATGGAAGTTGAGCCCTCGTTTGACCAGGGAAGTACTACGACAATAAGTGAGCTGTTTTTCATCACCTAAAAGCCAATCAGGTTAGGGACGATTTGAAGGGAACGTACATATAAAGTAGCAGCTATTGCGACGCTACAAAGTCTCGTCGTTCTGAGTCGCATTCTTGATAAGCCTTGATCGAGTTTTCTTACTGCTCAATCGAGACCACGGTTACAGACTTGGGTTCCAAGTTAAGACTCAGCTTGCCGCCTTGAACTTTTACTGAAACTGGTTTCGGCGCAACCGTATTAGGAGTAGCGAACGTGTTTACGCTATCCACCTTGGGTGCGGTCAGAGTTTCTCCCGCTGCCGATCTAGCTGCGACACCGCTGAGACTTGCCGCAATTTCGACAGGCCTATTCGGATCTAGATTCGTGATTTCCAACCACAACTTTCCCTCGACGTCTTTAGCAGCGATTGCATCCACACGCGGCAAAGTGATGTTATTGTGGGTGTAGCTGCCCGCGTCGAAAGTAATTGGTACAAGCGTCGCGTTCTGAAACGGCAAATACATTTTGAAGACGTAGTAAGTAGGAGTCAGCACCATCTTTTCCTTGTCCGTCATGATCATGGCCTGCAGTACGTTGATCATCTGAGCAATGTTGGCCATGCGCACTCGTTCGGCGTGACGAGCAAAAATGTTCAGGTTCAAGGCGGCGAGCACTGCATCACGCATACTGTTCTGCTGCACCAGGAATCCCGGATTGCTACCGGGTAACGGCGCGTACCAGCTGCCCCATTCGTCCACCACGAGAGCGACCTTCTTGTCCGGATCGTACTTGTCCATGATGGCCGAGTGCTTACTAATAAGAGAGTCCATCGCCAAAGTTTCTTTGAGGAACTCCGCGTACTCTTTTTCGCCGAAGCCTACGGAGGCAAATTTGTCCTGCCAGCGCACCACTGTGTAGTTGTGTAGCGAAAGACCCTGGATGTCCCAACTCCATGTGTGATGTTGATAGGCCTTCATTATGGCCTCGGTCCATTCAATAAATCGCGGCTCTGCGCCCCCCGGGCCAACGGCGATTTTCAGCATCTGCTGCTTGTCTTGTTGTGCGGGGTTAAAGTTGCGGACGAAGCGGCTGTAGCTCTTCATCTGGCTTAGATAGTAGTCGGGCGTCATGTTGCCGCCGCAGTCCCAGCTTTCGTTGCCGATGCCCAGATACGGAACTCTGTACGGAGCTGGATGACCGTTGGCCGCGCGCTCTTTGGCAAGTGCGGTGGGCTGGGCGGTGGTCATGTATTCCAGCCAGTCCGCTGCTTCCTGCGGGGTGCCGGAACCGACATTGATTGAGAGGTAAGCGTCGGCGCCAATCTGATCCAAAAAGTCCATGAATTCATGGGTTCCAAAAGTATTTGGCTCCATCACGCCGCCCCAATTCGGATTGAGGCTTGCAGTTCGTTGAGGCCCGATACCTTTACGCCAATGGTATTCATCGGCAAAGCATCCGCCAGGCCAACGGACGTTCGGGACTTTGATGGCTTTCAGCGCAGCGACAACATCGTTGCGGATCCCGCGTGTGTTTGGAATCTTTGAGGTTGGACCAACCCAGATGCCCTCATAAACGCCTGACCCTAGGTGCTCGGCGAACTGGCCGAAGATGTTGCGATCGATCTTCGCGCCGGTCCTGGATACATCGACTAACAAGCTAACTCTCTCCGGGGACTGCGCGGGCACAGTTAACGCCATTGAGATCGTTATCAAAGTGCCGAGTAGTAAAGGCATGGCGATCCATGCCTTTCGGGGTCGAACAGTGAACTTAACCACTAGCCTGGCAAAAGTGGTTGACATAGAGTCTCCATTGTTAGGTGTCACTGGTGGGATTGCTTGACTCGCTATTGGCAAGTTGCCTGAAAGCAAAGATTCCGACTGAAAAACGGCAATACATGATTCTGAAAACGATCCGCCACCTTGCTGGTGTGAGTGCCTGAATACACCACGAAGCTATTTACAACGCCATACTTAGCTAAAGCGTCATGTAGCTTACTCGAATCCACGCGCAAGCCGTCTTGATCGCCTACATCGATCGCGATGGCGCGATACTCCCGCAGACCTCCGATGTACTGGTCCAGGAACGCCAACGGTGCGTTTGCCGTCCATCTGGCAATTACATCAGGTTGCGGTTCGCCGTTCCTGGTAGGTAGATCAAGATAAAAAGGAGGATTCTTCGGATTTGGCGACCATGCCGCTGCCGTGGCGAGCTGCACTCGGGCCAAGAACGGCAACTTGGCTGAGTCCTCAGGTGTCTTCACTGCTTCTAACGTCTTGGCCACGTCCGAGTTCGCCGGGGGAGTCGGCCGCGGCGACAAACAACAGGGACTCATGATGTAAAGACTGCCAAAGACATCGGCATGCTTCATTCCGATCCGGGCTGCGCCGTATCCTCCCATGGAGTGACCCACCAGACCGCGGCCCAAGCGATTGGGAATCGTCCGGTAATGTGCGTCGATGTAGCTAACCACATCGCGAGCGATGAATTGCTCGAAGTCTCCCGTGGTTATAGAACTCGAGTACATAGAACCGTTGTGCACAGTCTTCGAATCTGGCAGTACAACGATCATCTCCTTAGTGCCTTGAGCAAAGGCGCCTTCTATAGTTTGCGGGACATGGATTTCATGGCTCCATTGTTCGGCGCCAATGGAATAACCGTGCAATGCATACACTACCGGATAACGACGTGACTTTTGCCTGGCATAACCAGGAGGCAAGAATACCAGGACGTCGCGGTCCACGGCGTCGCCTTCGAGGTTACCTTCGAGGGCTCTTCCGTGGATCTTGATGTGCTCTACACCCACAGGCTTCGCACCGGAAACCACTGAAGGCGTTTCCGTTTGGACCTGGGCGGCGCCAAGCGAAGAGACAATGGCCAGCGCAACCACCAGGATCATCGCGCTCAGTCGCTCTCTATGTTCCATGCGTACCATCCTTCCCAAGACTACTCGACTGATTTATATTACTTCGACCTCGCACATCCCAGGGAATCCAAGATATTGCACGGAGGATCCTTACTCTCCAATAAATATAGCCGGCTCTGACAACAATAAAGGTAAACAGGTTATGACTATGCTCTCCATGGAGGAAAGTTTAGATATGCCCCTCAGGGAGGTCCTCCAACGACTGCAAGATAGGATCATGAATGTTTCAACCTACTTTGGAATCAGCACTCTTAAGAGTCCCGTCGATTTCTGGGTGTATCAGGAAATCCTTTTTGAAACCAGACCAGATTACATCATCGAAATCGGAAACTATTGCGGCGGCAGCACCCTGGCTCTGGCGCATATCTGCGATCAGTTAAAAAACGGTCACGTGATAGGTCTGGATATCACGCATGAGTACCTGACTGAAGCAGCCCGCCAGCATCCGCGCATCACTTTTATCGAAGGAGATGCCTGCGAGAGATTTGACCAGGTAAGGGCCATTGTTGACGGCGCGAGAGTGATGGTCATTGAGGATAGCTCACATACTTATGAAAACACTCTTAGCGTCTTAAGACTTTATTCGCAGCTCATCCAATCCGGTGATTATTTTATCGTCGAGGACAGCATTTGCTACCACGGCCTGGAAGTTGGCCCAAATCCTGGCCCATATGAGGCCATCGAGGGATTTCTGTTAGAGAATCCTCGTTTTGAAGATGATCGAACTCGCGAGTCCTTTTTAATCACCTGGAATCCGAAAGGCTACCTGAAGAGAGTATGAACGGGTTGTACCTCGATTTGATGAAACGAGCGTTGATGAATTCGATCTACAAGGATCCGAATATTGCCGAAGGTTGGCCGCCGGAGTTCGACGAGGAGAGAAGAGCAAACGGACTGGATTGGCCCAGAGATGCGCACACAATGATCGGTCTCAAACGGTTAGACAACATTCAGACCTGCGCAGAACAAGTGATCCGTGACGGCATTCCCGGCGATTTCATTGAAACAGGAGTCTGGCGCGGCGGCGCCTGCATATTCATGCGGGCAATTCTCAAGGCTTATCAGGTTACCGATCGGTTCGTCTGGGTGGCAGATTCCTTCGCCGGGTTACCTACTCCAAACGTCGAAAAGTATCCGGACGATGAGGGAGACCAGCTTTCGACAATCGACTTCCTTGCCGTTTCCCTGGAAACAGTCCAGGGAAACTTCAGGGCTTACGGGTTGCTGGATCAACAGGTCAAATTCTTGAAGGGTTGGTTTCGGGATACTTTGCCACTTGCACCGGTTGAAAGGTTGGCTTTGCTTCGGCTCGACGGAGACATGTACGAATCGACCACCGATGCTCTGGTCAATTTGTATCCAAAACTGTCACCCGGCGGTTATTGCATCATTGACGACTACGGCACTTTTTATTCATGTCGAAAAGCAGTTCACGACTATCGCGAAGCGCACCGGATTGATGAGCCTGTGCAGGAGATAGATTCGGACGGAGTCTTCTGGCAGAAGCGAGCGCCGGTGCAGTAGCCCGACTATCAAGGAGGGCTTCACATACGCAAGAATTTCTACAGTCCTCGCCAGACTCACTAAACAATGCCTCAGGCGAATCCCGCCGGAAAGGATAACCTCATGAACGTGAAAACAGTACTGCTGGTGATTGCGATGGATATCGAATCTCAACCGATCCGCAAGGCTCTTGGAATTACGGAAAGCGGAACTCCGATCGATCCACAGTTACCGCCTGTTTCGTATTCGACGACCTTTAGCGGACTGAATGTGCACCTGGTCGTAAACGGGCAGGACCCAGTCTATAACCTCGATAGCTTCGGGTCTGATGCGGCGACTCTTTCAACCTATCTCGGCATTAAGACTTTTGCGCCTGACCTCGTAATGAGCACCGGAGTGGCTGGAGGATTCAAATCGCAGGCAGCGATCGCCGATGTTTACCTGAGCCAGGACTCGTTGCGTTATTTCGATCGTCGGGTCTCGATCACCGATCCAGACTACCAGGACTACGCGATTGGGTTCTACCCGGTTATCGACGCATCCAAAATTTCGGCCGCACTGGGACTAAAGACGGGAATAGTCGTGACTGGTGGCTCATTTGAGAATTCGCTTATCGATGACCGGCAGATTCGGAACCTCGGCGGGTCGGTGGTGGAAATGGAGGCTGCGGCCGTCGCCAAAATGAGTATGTTGTTAGGAACCCCGTTTATGGCGGTCAAGGCAATTGTGGATTTTGACGATGCGGTCGGTTTCGCGAGTCAGTTTGACAACAACCTCGAGCTCGCAACTGAGAACCTGGCCAAACAACTGGTGCGCATCCTT
>DATFRK010000124.1:0-2102 GCA_035263325.1 Pyrinomonadaceae bacterium
GTGAAGTTTGAGCGCAGCCGCCGTGACGTTGACCGAGATCCGCACGCATGGCTGGAAACGGAAAAAACAAAGAACGGAACGGCGGATCCGCTCTCCTCAAGTGATCCTGAGTTTCTTTACCTGTACGGCAGAGCAAATCTGCTGTCCGGCAACGCCGACCTGGCGAGCAGGGCGTTTTCCGGGGCGATCGAGAAAGTCGACGCCACTCCCTCGCCGGCTGGTGACACGATAAAAAAAGAGGCAACCCTGGGCCTGGCAGCTGTCAGCCTAAAATCTTTTAAGGAACGGGAAAAGGCGCTGAAACAGTTCGACGAACTAACAAAACCAACCTCCAACACAAACTCTCGTTGAAATCTTTTCGTAATCTGTTTGCGAAGCATCTAAGGAAGGCGATTCAGATGCGCATCGCGGCGAGCTAATGGCGGAACTCAAACTTCAACAGAGCAGACTTGACGGGCGGTATGACATTCTTGAATGCCTCGGTCGCGGCAGTTATGCCGAAATCTACGTCGCAAATGACAATGCCGCCACCGAAGGCTCCCCGCGAACGGTTGTAATTAAAGCCCTTAACCTGTTTCTCCAGGACGCTCCGGATGCCGACCTCGAGCGAACCCTGGTTGCCAATTTCCAAAATGAAGCGGTGGCGCTTGATCGTGTACGACACCCAAACGTGATCAACCGCCTGGGACATGGCACCGCTATCGACCTTTACGGTACCACCTTTCATTACCTGGTCCTCGAATACCTGCCCGGTGGCGACATGTCGGCGCTGACGCGAAACCGTCCCTTGTCGATGGAAAAGGCGCTCTTCTATCTCGAGCAGGTCTGCTCCGGCCTCGCTCACGCGCACAAGTGCGGCGTGATCCATCGCGATATCAAGCCCCAGAACCTCCTGTTAACGATCGACAAGCAGATCGTCAAGATCGCGGATTTTGGAGTGGCAAAGTTGGACGGCAGTGAAGGGGCAATCACAAGGGTTGGCACCAACATCTATTCCGCCCCCGAACATAATCCGCTCGTTCTGACTGGCCAGCTCGATACTGCGGCCCTAACTGCGCCGCGGGACCATCTAACACCGGCAGCCGATATCTATTCTTTAGCCAAGACAACCTATACGTTGCTGGCAGGAGAATCCCCGCGACGATTCGCGCAACACCAGATCGCGGACTTGCCGATCGTTCTGCGCGAACATCATTGGGCCAACCCGGTCCTTCGCGTGCTGGAAAAAGCTACCCAGCGCAGACCGGAGCAGCGACAACAGAGTGTGGAAGAGTTTTGGGACGACCTTGCCGAAGCAACCTTGCCGCCAACTCGACCACTCCAGGCAGTTTCGGCAGAAATGCTCGAAGTGCTGCGCCGGCCGAGCGAAGATCTTGCCGTCGAACCTGACGAATTCACCGAGGCTGCACCACCGAAAGCTGAGTTTGAGTCAGACCTGCAACCGTCCGCTCTGGCTGATGTTGAGGCAATCAAGCGCCCGCGTATCGTGGTGCCGATCTCCCTGGAGGAGCGACGCCAGCGTGCGGTCCGCGCCGAGGCTCAACTTCCGGTTGGGCAGCCAGCTGGACTGACGCAGCAGAATGTCCAGCACATACCAACGCGTCAGGAACTGGTACTACCCGCCAGTCGCGGCCGCCGCGCGCTGGTCGCTGTGGCTCTCATCCTGGCTTTCTCGGGAATGTTGTTGGCAACGCACCGTTACGTGACGACTCATTGGAACCCCCTGTCGCAGATTCCCCAGCTGGCCGACACTTTCATTATTGGGCGTGAAGGTGTTACAACGACGGATGTAAACCTGCGACCACTGGCAAATACTACCAACGCTCCCATTGGCTTGGCCGAGATCGGCTCAAAAGTGAAGGTGTTGAGTGCAGACAACAACTGGTACGAGGTTCAGGTCGTTGCTCACGGCCGGCCAAAGATTGATCCCTATTCGTCAGACCGCGGGTGGATCAACAAGAAATTTGTGAAGTTTGACTAATCGGAGAGTCGCTGCTTGGGCCTGATTGATTCGATTCGAAAATGGATAGATGGCGAGACGGGTGAGGATCTGCTTGAAGCAGCAGACGAACATGCCAAGCCCCGCCGAGTCTGGGAAGAGT
>DATFRK010000125.1:0-2911 GCA_035263325.1 Pyrinomonadaceae bacterium
CGCCTTAGCGCTTCTCTTCAATTTCTTTCTCTACCAGTACGCGTTGTGGAAGTTTCCGCTTGACCAGCGGCTAATGGCGTTGCCGGGCTTCGACCCGAACGCTGCAGCCTGGCGCGTATCACTGGAATTCCTCACCGGATATGTCATCGAGAAGTCGTTGTCGGTCGACAACATATTCGTCTTCGTGATGGTCTTTTCCTATTTCGCTATTCCCGCGAAATATCAGCATCGAGTTCTATTCTATGGAATCCTGGGCGCACTCATTTTCCGCGGCATTTTCGTGGTGATGGGCGCGGCACTCATGCAGTATCACTGGGTTGTTGTTTTCTTTGGCGGCTTTCTTATCTTGACTGGCCTCAAAATTTTTCTGGCCAAAGACAAGGAAGTTAACCCCGAAAAGAACTTACTACTGCGTCTTCTTCGCCGTGTCATTCCTGTTACTCACGAACAGCACGGCGCGAGTTTCTTTGCCCGGGTGAATGGAAAGTACTTTGCCACTCCACTACTCGTCTGCCTGGTATTTCTTGAAGCCACAGACGTGGTTTTTGCGGTCGACTCGGTGCCGGCGATCTTCGCCTTAACTCACGAACCACTGATTGTCTTTACTTCCAACATCTTTGCCATCCTCGGCTTGCGCGCGATGTTCTTCATGTTGGCAGGGGCAGTAGACAAGTTTTACCTGCTTAAATATGGACTCGGTGTGGTGCTCGTTTTTGTCGGTTTGAAAATGGTCTGGCTCAACCAGCTTTTCGACGGCAAATTCCCGATCGGTATCTCGCTGGGCATTATTGCCACGGTAATCGGATTATCAGTGGTGTTGTCGTTGCTGTTCCCACGCAAGCAGCTGAGTAACGCCAACATCAAACCGCAAAAGACTGCTGTTAAGAAAGCGGCGTCAGCTCCTTTATCGCGGCTTTTGTGGCAGGTACTCGGCGTCTACCTGGTACTCATCGCGTTGGCGTTAATCCTGGGAATTGCCTTGAGCGACTGAAGCGTAACAAACGCACGGAAAATGACACGCAAATTCAAACGAAAGGGAGAGCAGCCATTGTAATCTCGTATTCGTTAGCAGCGTTGAGGCTCCCTAGAACGCCGGTGGCCAATTGAGTGTCATAGAGGAACCGATATGAGTAATTCCGCGATTGATACTGACGTTCTCATCATCGGCGCTGGGCCGGTGGGACTGTTTCTGGCAAATGAATGCGCTCGCCGCGGCTTGCGCTACCGATTGGTGGAAGCTCGAGCCACGCAGTCGGAACATTCCAAGGCGCTCGCGATTTTTCCTCGCACCCTGGAAATATTCGACATGGCCGGTGTGGTCGCTCCGTTTCTGCAAGCGGCCAATCGCGTCACCTCGGTCGCGGTGATGACTCATGAACGTACTTTGGCCCGAATGCAGTTCACGCCTGAGGAGAGCCCCTACCAGTTTGTGGCGATGGTGCCCCAGGACGTCACAGAGAAACTGTTGCTTGGCGAATTAAGGCGCAAAGGCGGAGAGGTTGAATACGAGACCGCCTTTGTATCGATGGAACAGCACAAAGACTACGTGACTGTAGCACTGGACCACAAAGGAACAGCCGTCACGCTCAACACCAGTTTCGTCGTAGGCTGTGACGGAGCGCACAGTGCAGTGCGACATGTGTTGCAAATTCCCTTTGCCGGCGCGGAGTACAAAGATTCATTTGTGCTGGCTGATATCGAAACAAACGATGCCTTACCTCGGGATCAACTGCAGTTGTGCCCGAGTGAATTTGGACCAGTGGCGATCTTCCCCATGAGCGCGACCCGTCGTCGCATCGTTGCCTCAATTGAACAAGTAGAAGGCGACATTCCGACGCTTGACCTCGTACGGCGAATACTCGCTCAACGGGCGCCAAGCGGGATTGAGGCGAAAGCACTACATTGGAGCAGTTACTTTCGCATCCATCACCGGCACGTGGGGCAAATGCGGGTAGGCCGCACCTTCATTGCCGGCGACGCGGCGCACATCCACAGTCCTTTTGGCGGCCAGGGAATGAATACCGGGTTGCACGATGTTTGGAACCTGGTTTGGAAACTCGACTTGTATCTGCACGGAAATGGCAATGAAGAATTACTTGACAGTTACAGCGAGGAACGATTGCCGGTAATCAAGAGCGTGATCGATTTGACTCATTTCCTTACCAGGGTATTAGGAACCCCAAACAGGTTGGCGCAGGCCCTTCGCGACACACTGATTCCGATGGTGTCTCGTCTGTCTCCCTTTCAGCATGCGTTCGTCCAGCGACTTTCTGAACTTGGCATTGCCTATTCCGGGAGTCCCATTATTGAAGGACCAGGGCGCCGGTATCTCGACAATTCCATGCGCGGCGGTAAGGGCATTCAGGGTCGCTTTCTATTAATGCTCGATGCCGAAACAGCTGCGGCAACTAGCGAAGCTGCAAAAGATCTCTGTCAGTCCTTCCCGGAATTAGTCGAGTACAGACCCAGTGAAGATCCAGGCGTGAAACTGGTGCGACCAGATGGTTACGTAGCCTATGCCGGAAACACTGGAGCTGCGGTTGACGCTTTCGCCGCGGTGCGCTCGGTCCTGGAAAGGCAGACTCGATCACCTTTACCACAGGACCGAAGCGCGGCTGCGAAACGGTGAACGACTAATGCCCCCCGCCGAGATCGAGCGTAACCGTTGCCGGGTCGCAGTTAGTTGGGCTCGCGATCTCACAGATCTGGTAAACGAGATTGTAAGTACCGGAAGCAGTCTTCGGTGCGACAGTCACGGCGCCGCTTGAAAGGTTGAGCGTGATACCTCGGATGGGCGCCGACACCTGCGATATCTGCACTGTGGCTGTCGTGGCGCGGAAACCATTAAATGCGTCGTTTGCCAGGACACTTGCTATCACGGTGCCACCCGTTTTTGAGGATGCCCTGACAG
>DATFRK010000126.1:0-8623 GCA_035263325.1 Pyrinomonadaceae bacterium
TCGTAGACGGACAGCGAATCGAAGAGAGCGCCCTCTTGAAAGACCATGCCGATCTTCTTGCGAATGCGCATCATCTGGGCTTCGCTGAAGTTGGTGATGTCTTCGCCGTCTACCAGCACTTGTCCACTGTCAGGCTTTAACAAACCCAGTACAAGTTTGATGATGGTCGATTTACCACCACCGGAACCGCCCAGGATGATCTTAGTCTCGCCCTTCATTACCTTGAAACTCAGACCATTAAGGATTATGCGGTCGTCGAAGAAGAGCAGCACGTTCCGAAATTCAATCGCGGGAATCGCGCGGTCCTGATCGTCTACCTCGTGGAAGGTCGACTCGGCAGCATTGTGACTAACCTGGCCGTCTTTGCCGCTTGAAGATGTGTGAATCTCAGTTGTCGACATTACCCAGGGAACCAATGCAAGAGTTATTGCGTGCCTAGAATAACCTGAAGGGCCTTAGCCAGGAAGTAATCAGCAATAATAACGGCAATGGAAGCGTTTACTACTGCGCGCGTGGTGGACCGTCCCACGCCGACGGTCCCTCCTTCCGTGCTTAAGCCTTGTCTACAGGCAATGGAAGCGATTATCAGGGAAAAAACAATCGGCTTAACAACTCCACCAATTAAATCGTCGGTCGTGATCCCGTCTCTCACCGAGGTGATGAAAACACTGGATGATATCGAGTAAAGGAAGATGGCGGTCACCCAACCTCCAAAAATACCCAGTACGTCGGCCAGCACAGTCAGTAAAGGCAAACTGATTAGCAGTGCGAGCAAGCGCGGAGCGACAAGTTTCCTGATCGGATCCGTACCCAGGGCGCGCATCGCGTCGATCTGTTGCGACACAACCATGGAGCCAAGTTCCGCGGAAATAGCGGAGCCAACTCTACCGGTAACCATCAGGGCGCTCAGCACCGGACCAAGTTCACGCACCAGCGAAATTGCCACCAGGTAACCAGTCTGCGACTGAGCTCCATAGCTCTTAAGGGTGGGAAACGTCTGTACTGTTAAGACGCCTCCAGTAAAGAAACCCGTAAGAATGATGATGGTCAGTGAGCCGACGCCAATGGCGTCCATCTGAGCAATAGTTTCCGCAACATAGCGGGGCCGCTTGAAAAGGCCGCTTAATGCCCGCGCGGCCATCAGCGTCGTCTCTTGCAGTTCAAGCAGAGAGCGCGTAGCAAAGTTCATTGGCAGGTGATATGAGAGCTAGCCTTCAAGCCATAGTGGCCAACAGTATTATGGCTTGGGAAGAGCCCAAAAGACTTTCTTGGCACTAGTCTAACAGACGAATCCAGAACCTATCAGGTTGACTGTTTTGGAAAAGAGCGGCCTATCATGCGCAAATTGGGCATAGGGCGTCAAGCTTGAAGTGTTTTGCACTTGGACAATGAGGCTAATTGGGATAGGCGGCGACGAGAAAAATGGCCGATCTCAGATGGAGCTCGGCCACTCAGTAACGGGACTGATAGCGGATTATGGGCGCGGATTCCGCTTGGGGTTGCGTGGCGGCAAGGGAGCTATTCCGTTGCGCTGGTTGGGACGCAAGCCGTTGGCAGCTGGTCGCAGAGGCCGTTCACCTTCCACTCGTTGGTTGCCGATCACGTCTCTTAGTTGGAGCCGCAAGGTCCTCCACATGGCGCGCTGTTCCGGGTTCAGAACTCGTCTGAGCATGACTTCGGTACGAATCCTCATGCGCATTTGCGCGGCCTGGGCCGTGGATACCTCTCGCATTCTTTGTTCTATCAGGTTCTCGTCCAGCGGCTCGGCGTCAAGAGCCTCATTCAAAGCCGAGTTTGATTCCTTCAGTCGTTGGTTTATGACCGCGCGCTCATCTTTTGTTTGCTCTCGAATACCGCGAATCTTCTGCCGTTGTTCTGGCGTTAGTTTGAGCCTGGTGATGGGATCGGGAGCATCAGATTCCTGGCCATTCGTCTGCGGATCCTGAAAGGCGCTGGTCTGGCGTGACGCGGCGCTGCCGAAAACGACAGCCACCGCAAACAGGGGAGTTATGAATCGTACGGAAAGTCTCATGCTTACCTCGAGCAGCTACTGATTGATTCGATCTCCAATGAGATTGAGGCCTCCGTCCTCCTGTGGCGCGAGCAGTCTGAGATCAGCGGCGAGTTGCTCGCGTTCAGATCGTGACAACGGACGTCGACCTCTGGCCTCTTGCGTTGAATTGTTAAGGCTGCGATTCGAACGCTTTTTTTCCGACTGGTTAACTTGCGCTAACTTGGGAGCCTCACTCGATTGAGGTTGCCCCTTGCTGACCTGTTCCGCCAGTGCCTTGTTTACCATTTCATCGACTTGCGCTCTAGTGTACATCGCTTCGGTTGTTGGTACCGGCCCAAGCGGCTTCTCTTTGCTGAACTCACGGAGACTGGCAACTGAAAGTGCGCAGAAGAGTAGCGTGGCGAAGGCCACCGCACCCTTCAACCAGAGTGGTGAAAGATCGAAGAACTCTTTGAGCGCCGCGACTGCCGATTTCTTTCTGGACGCAGCCGCCATCGGTGCGGCAACGAAGCCGTCCAGTATCTCGTCTCTCCACTCCACCATTGAACTACGCACTTTGCCGAACGAGGCTAGTTCCGCGTTGCAGGATGCGCACTGCTTGAGGTGCATCGCAAATGATTGCGCTTCTGCCTCGTTTGCTTCGCCGTAAAGATAGCTGAGCAAATCGTCAGCTCGCTCACAAACCGCTTTTGTTTCTAGATTCATGTCTGGTCCACTTTCAGGCTGCTTCGCTACCGAATTTTTGCAACCTCATCTCCAACTGCTTCAGCGCTGTATACAATCTACTCTTGACGGTACTGAGTGGTAAATCCAAAGCATCAGCGATCTCACGAAAAGTGAGTTCTTCAAACTCTTTCATGACCACCACTTGTCTCAATTCAACGGGCAAACTATTCACTGCGCGTCGCACCGCCGCGGTCGTTTGTCTACTCTCGACCGTCAGAGCTGGGGAGTAACTGTGCGGGGCCGCAAAGGTGGTCGCATCCTTTTCTTCTTCGTCGTCCAATGCTGCTTCATTCCTGACCTTCGCTCGCCGCTGGCGAGTAATGCACTGGTTGACGGCAATCCGATGCAGCCATGACGACACCTTGGCTTCTCCGCGAAAGCCGCGCAGATTGCGAAACGCTGCCAGGAACGTCTCCTGGGTCGCGTCTCGCGCGTCTTCTTCACGACCAAGCATTCCATAGGCAAGCGCGAAGATACGTCGCTCCCAACGACGCACAATCTCGCCGAAGGCATCAACGTCACCCGTTAGAGCGCGCTCTACTATGTTCTCGTCGCTGATGGTTTCCATTCGCAGGTCAACGGGGCCTTCAGCTGCGCCCGACCATGGAGCACCGGTCTAGCAGTTGGCGCTCAACACTTTAGACGCCCTACTGGCCGCTTAAGTCGAAAATTCCCTTTCCTGGAACCGTGGGCGGCTCGCCCGCCTTGTTTCCTTACCCAATTTGGCAGCACAGCGTTCTATTGCGTCGGTTCAATGCTGGCAAAACTTGTTGACACGCAATTAGTTACTCGTGAATAATGGTTTAGCCAGTCTGGTTAAAGCCATCGGCGACAGACCTCTCGAAAACCTACCCTTTACGGATTTTACCGCCAGAATTTGAGAATGCTCGAGAAACTTGGACGAATTCGTCTCCTCTACATCGTTCTGGGAGTCTTGCTGCTGGTTGGCCTGCTACCCCTGGCCTTTGCCGGGGTGGTGCTTTCAGGGCGTAGCGCCGAGGAACTACGGTCAATGGAGGGCCGTTACCAAGTCCAGCTAGTGCAGGACAAGGCTCGCCAGATTGAGCTGTACGGCCAGCGCTATCGTGACGTCGTCTCCGGTCTGGCACGGGCCTTTGAGATCACAGGTGGAATTCAAGATTGGAACGACACCGGCTACGACCGGCGGCTGGAAAAGACGCTCCAGGAGGATCCGAATCTCATTGGACTCGCCCTTTGGCCCGTCAACGGTAACGTGCACCGTGCGTTTCAGCAGGACATCATCAGACCTGAGGAAGTAGAGCACCGGGTAAGCGAGGTCCTATCCCACATGAGTGGCGGGGGAATCGTGCTCAGCAGGCCTGAGATTATCCGGTCCGGCCAGGAGATGGCGCTCACTATCGCGGCCCCGGTCCTGGGCGGGCACGAGGGACATGATGTCGTCGCAGCGGTCGTTGCTATCGTGTCGTTTCAGGAAGTATTTGATGCCGTTCAGCAGCCTACCTCCAAGAGTGAGCGCGAACTACTGAATGCGGGCTTGCCAGTTGTGTTTGTAGTTGACCAGGCGGGACGTGCTGTCGCTCACCCCGAGGCCAGCGTAGCGTTCTCAGAGAAACCGATGACGGATCTGAAAGTAGTGCAAGACTGGATGGAGTCAGGTGCCCAGGTACAGTCTGCTCTTTCCCCTTTTTCGGCCCCGCGAGACGGACGCAAGGTGGAAATGCTGGGATCCTACGCCAGCGCCGAACTCGATAAGAATTCACGCCTTGGTGTAATTGCTATTCAGGATGAGGCGGCAGCTCTGGTTTCAGTCTCCGACATGCGTTGGCAGACGCTGTGGATCAGTTTGGTAGCATCGCTGTTGACGATCCTGATTGGTATCTTCTTCGCGAACAAACTTACTTATCCGGTACGCGAGTTAGCTGACGGAGCGTACCGCATCGCCGGCGGAGACTTTTCTCAGCGAATCAACGTGACGAGTCGGACGGAGTTGGGTGATCTGGGCGAGTCGTTCAACCTGATGACTGACAAAGTCGAACGCTTTATTAGCGACTTACAAAAATCAGCGGAAGAGAATCGGCAACTCTTCATCGGCACAGTTAAGAGTCTGGCGGCGGCAATCGACGGCAAAGACCCTTACACACGCGGTCACTCGGAACGTGTCTCTCGCTTTTCGATCGCCATCGCGCAACGCATGGGGATACCGGACGATGAAGTGGAGAAGATCAGGATCAGCGCGTTGTTACATGACGTGGGCAAGATTGGCATCGACGACAGTGTCTTGAAGAAACCTGCCGCACTCACCGATGAGGAATACGAGATCATGAAGAAGCACCCGCAGAAGGGTTACAAGATCATGTCTCAGATTCCGGCCATGAGAGAGTTTCTTCCGGGGATGTACATGCACCACGAAATGATTGATGGCCGCGGCTATCCGCAAGGACTGAAAGGCGACCAAATACCGGTGATGGCCAAGATTGTTGCGGTGGCCGACACTTTTGATGCGATGACCACGGATCGTCCTTATCAAAAAGCAATGAAATTTGAGGATGCGTTGGCCCGAATAGAGAGTTTTGTAGGGTCTCGTTACGATCCCGATGTCGTTGCAGCATTTGCTGCTGCGTGCAATGAAGGTCAGATTCGCCCCGGCTCGGTAAAGCTAAAGAAGCCCACAACTGCCACGCCAAAATCAGACCAGACTGAATCCGTCGAGGAGACGGAGCCAGCTGGAGTCGCCTGACAGATCCTTTCCCCATAACGCCGCTGTGCCTTTGGATTTCTCTGTGTAACCTCAGTCTTGTTTGGGTGAAGTTTCGTGTGGTTTCGTGGATCGCGAATAGCAAAAACGATCCACAAAACCACACGAATTCACGCGAACAATACACAGAGAAACCGCTCACTCTCTGAGGGCATTTTTGTGAGGATGCGGCGGTTGCGCTTATAATCCGGTGCTTACAATAAACCGGAGAAAACAGCTGCATTTATTATGGGATTATTTTGGCGACGAAAGAATACTGACCAATTTGTCACGCTTGGCTTGAACGAGCCCAAAACGCCGGAGACTACCGCGCCTTCTGCCGAGACTCAGCCGCAAAAGCCTGTACCCGAACCAGTAGAAAAAGAAACACCGCCAGAGGTCGTGCCAGTTGTCACGGGCGCTGGTCCTACTCCTGCACCACTCGAACCGAAGGTCGTTACAGATGCGCCTCCGCCTCCGGTCAAGCCGGTTGAAGCTGAACGTCCCAAGCCGGCGCCAGCTCGTCCCGCCTTCGCCACGTCCGTGCTGGGACTCAACCTGTCGATGGAAGAGTTGCAGGCGCAGGAAGCAGCGCTGGAACAGGAATTCTCTGCCAGATTCCGTCGCGCCGTCTCAGCCACAAGAGAATCGCTGTCAGACAAGCTCGACACGGTGTTCGCCGGGCGAAAACAGATTGACGACGAACTGTTGGATCAATTGGAAGAGGCTTTGATCGCTGCTGACATCGGCGTGCCAACCACGCTCGAGATTTTGGAAACTGTACGTCGCGGAGTGGCGCGCAAGCAGATCAATGACATTGAAGCGCTGAAGACGGCCATCAAGGGTGAGTTGTTGAAAATTCTGCAAACTTCCGAGAGACAAGGTGTTGCTTCGGAGATGAGTGTGCCGGAGGACGTGGCACCATATGTGATGATGATCGTAGGGGTGAATGGTGTAGGTAAAACTACCACTATTGGCAAATTGGCCCAACGGATCAAAGCTGAAGGCAATGATGTGTTGATCTGTGCTGCTGACACATTTCGCGCCGCCGCCTCTGATCAACTCGCCATTTGGGCCGAGCGCACCGGCGTTCCTTTGATTCAACAGAAACAGGGAACTGACCCGGCGGCGGTATTGTTTGATTCGCTCAAGGCCGCCAAGGCGCGTGGTTCCGAAGTATTGATCGTTGACACTGCGGGTCGCCTGCATAACAAATCCAACCTGATGGCTGAACTCGAAAAGATGAAACGTGTCGCGGCGCGCGAGGTAGAAGGCGCACCTCACGAAACGCTATTGGTGGTCGATGCGGTAACTGGTCAGAACGGTTTGGAACAGGCGCGCCAATTCCTTAAAGTCGCCGGCGTGACCGGTATCGTACTTACGAAACTGGATGGTACGGCCAAGGGGGGAATCGCGGTAGCCATTGCCAAAGAACTCAATCTGCCGATCCGTTACGCGGGTATCGGGGAAAAGGTTGATGACCTGGTCGTGTTTAATCCGCAACAGTACGTTGAAGGACTCTTCGCCTGAGCTAATGACCTCGACCACGCTCTCCGCACCAACTGCCACCTGGACCGACACTGATCGACGGATGATGGTCCGCGCGCTGGAATTGGCCCAGCAGGGCCTCGCTCGAGTAAGTCCCGGGCCGCTCGTAGGTTGTGTGATCGTGAGCGCTACAGGGGAAGTGGTAGGCGAAGGTTTTTATCTTTACGAAGAGGTTAAGCACGCAGAAACCCTGGCCCTGCAACAGGCTGGTGAAAGAGCACGTGGCGGGACCGCCTATGTATCGTTGGAGCCGCATGCTCATCATGGGCGCACACCGCCCTGCACCGCGGCTTTGATTGCTGCCGGAGTGACGCGCGTGATCGCGCCCATAGAAGATCTGAACCCGCGTGTTTCGGGAAATGGGTTTGCAGAGTTAAGGCGGGCCGGGATTGAAGTGTGCACTGGTCTGCTGGCTGACGAAGCGCAGAAATTGAACGAGAAATATTTGCATTTCATGCGCACCGGATTACCGTTTGTTCAGCTGAAGCTTGCCGTTTCACTCGATGGCCGAATTGCTTCTCGCACGGGTGATTCGCGATGGGTCGCAGGGGAAGAAGCGCGAGCCCAGGCCCACGTCCTGAGGCACGAAAGCGATGCGATTCTCGTAGGCGCCGGCACTGCGGCGATCGATAATCCATTGCTGACGGATCGGTCGCAATTACCACGCCGGCGACCCCTGGTGCGGGTTGTGCTGGACGAGTCGCTAAGAATCAGCGCCGAATCGCAGCTCGTTACGACTGCCAGTGAAGCGCCGTTGTTGGTCTTGACGGGAGAGAATGCTGACGAGACTAAGGCCCAGAAGCTCGAGGGCCAGGGAGTGGAAATAGTCCGTTCCGGTACCAGGGATGTGAAGTCAGTCTTACAAGAACTGAGCAAACGTTCACTGCAGAGTGTGCTCGTTGAAGGGGGATCGGAAATCGCCGGCAGTTTTATTGATTCACGCCTGGTCAATAAGGCGACGTTTTTTGTGGCGCCTAAGATCATCGGCGGCCGCTCTGCTCCCGGCGCAATTGGCGGCGATGGCGCGCGCACCATGGCCGAAGCGTTGGGGCTTGAACGTGTCGAGGTCATTAAGCGTGGCGAAGACATCGAGATTACCGGCTATCCAACCTCCCGGAAGGACGAGGGATGAAGGGAAAGCCAGGAGCGCAAGAACCATCGCTACCGTCCAGCGAACCCTACCCAACCAAACGCCTCGGCCAAAACTTCCTTAGAGACTCCCGCATCATCAATCGCATCATCGAAGCCTTCGCTCCGGCCGCCGATGAGACGGTGCTCGAGATTGGACCAGGCACTGGCGCCTTAACCTCGATTCTCGTAGAAAGAGCGGGTAGAGTGGTGGCGGTCGAATTTGATCGCAAGCTGACGCCGCTGCTGAGCCAACGTTTTGGCAGTCGGGAAAACTTCAAGTTAATAAGTGCCGATGCCTTACAGACTAACTTCTGCGATGAGATCAAACCCGCCGGGCACGCTCGCCTGATCGCCAATCTCCCCTACAACATCTCCACAGCGATCTTGCAACGTCTTATCGAACAGCGACATTGTTTGACCGAAATGGTCGTGATGCTGCAGCGCGAGGTGGTGGAAAGAATAATGGCCCCGGCCGGCTCGAGTGAACG
>DATFRK010000127.1:0-7672 GCA_035263325.1 Pyrinomonadaceae bacterium
AGTAGGCAAGCCGCTTACCCCCTTCCTAACTGCGCAAAGTCTGGGAGTTGAGTAGGCAAGGCGCTGACCCATTTCCTAACCGCTCAATTCTTGTAGTCTGCAATTCTTGCGGGCTGAGGGGAATGCAGATGGCACAAATAAACGCGGATCTGAACTCAACGAAAATTCAGATCCGCGTTTGATTTGTGTTTACATGTGGCTACTTGTTACTCGAACTAGCGCCTCCCGCAGGATTGCCGTCAACATCCAGCACTGTTATTGGCGCAATCCCGGTTGCCTTTAACGGAGCTTCGACTGAGGCACGATCGCCGACAATAACGATCGCCAGGTGGGCCAGGTCGATGTACTGCCTGGCCACGCGCAGCAAATCGTCCTTGGTCACGGCGGAGACGTTCTGCGCATAGTTCTGGTAATAGTCGTCCGGCAAGTTCTGTACTGTCAGGGCAGTGATGGCGTTGCTGATGGTCGAGACTGAAGCGAATCGCTGCGGAAGTCCCTGGATCAGCGAGTCCTTGGCGGTCTTGATCTCCTCATCAGTAATCGGACGCTCGCCTTCAATGCCCTTCAACTCCTTCATGAACTCAATCAAGGCAGCATCAGTCTTGGCAGAGAAGATTGAGCCGCCGGCGCGAAACGCTCCCGGTCCTTTACCGTAGGCAAAACCGGAATTCACCCCGTAGCTGTAGCCCTTTTGTTCGCGAATGTTTGCGTTCAAGCGCGATTGAAACTGACCACCCAGGATCGTGTTCATCACCTGCAACGCAAAGTAGTCAGGCGTGTTGCGCGGTGGTCCAGGCAAACCAATGTTCACCACTGACTGCGCTGAGCCCGGTTTGTCGACAAGATAGATCGTCGCCGGTTGCAGTGCCGGTGTTTTGGGGTAATCGAACGACGGCTTGTCACCCGCTTTGGTCCATGCTGCCAGCGCCTTGGTTACCGCAGCTTTCACTTTTGGCGCGGTGACGTCGCCGACCACGGTGATAATCGCCCGACCGGGTTGGAAGTAAGCTTTTTGAAACGCGACCACGTCATCGCGAGTGATCGCTTTGACAGAGGCTTCGGTGGCGCGTTGACCATACGGGTGCGCATCGCCATAAAGAATCTTGGAGAACACCTGGGCCCCCACGATTGTTGGCTGGTCCTTCGCCTGGGTGAGGTTTACCAAGGTACGTCCCCGTAAACGCTCCAGTGCGTCGGCAGGAAAAACCGAATTGAGCATCATGTCGGAGAGGATGGCCAGGGTTGGTTCAAAGTTCTTGCTGGTGGAAACGAACCCCATCGACCCTTCTTCACCGCCAATGCCGGTGTTAATACTGCCGGTCCCCAGCAATTGCAGGGCATCGGAAAGCTGATCGCCTGTCTTAGCGGTCGTGCCTTCAGATAACATTTGACTGGTGATGGCGGCCAACCCGCGCCGATTGGTAGGCTCAAACTGATTTGCGCCGCCCACGAAAGTGATATTGAACGACACAAGCGGTAGGTCGTGTCGTTCGGAGACGATTAAGATCGCACCGTTTGGCAGTTGTGACTTGGTCCAAACCGGGACATGCAACATTGGCGTCTTGCCGGGCGGTGGAATCTTGGTGCGATCTAACTGTTGAGCAACCGCCGAGGCTACGCAGGCTAAGGCAACTGCCAGCGCCAACAAGGAGGCGCCCGGTCGTTTGTGTTGTTTCATTATTTACCTCCTCGGTTGAGCAGCATGGTGACTGTTTCGCTTTCGGCGGCGTTGGCAGCCTGATCCTTTTTACCTTTGGGAACAACGCTCAACACAATCCGTGACTTAGCGAGATATTGGGCTGCTACCCGCTTTACGTCGGCCGGTGTAACGGCCAGGGTCTTCTGATAATCGGTGCGAAAGTAACCGGGGTCGCCGTGAAACACTGCGCCATCCAGCAACTGATTCGCTTTCCCCAGATTAGACTCCAGACCACGCAGGAAGCCGAGTTCCAATCCGGCGGTTGCCTTTTGCACCTCTTCAGCAGTTGGCCCTTCACTCACGAACTGTTGCAGCACTTTATCGATTGCGGCCTCGATTTCGGTTAGCGTGTGCCCAGCCCGGGGAATGACTATCACTTGAAACTCGCCCACGTCCTCGTTGCTTCTTTGGAAAGCGCCCACCTGGCTGGCAACCTGCGAATCGTAAACGAGAGCCTTGGTCAACCTGGCGGTGCGGGGGCCTGAGAGAATCGCGCCTAAGACCGAGAGTGCCGCATCGTCATCATGCTTCGCGCCGACGGTGGGCCATTGAATGTACAAGCGCGGTACCTGGACGCGATCCTCATAAACCAAACGCTTGTTCAACTCCAACTTACCCAGGGGCACACTCGGTCGCTCCACTGTCTTACCCTGTGGCAGATCGTTGAAGTACTTGGCAATCCAGGCCTTCGCCTGCACCGGGTCGAAGTCTCCGACCACCGCCAGGGTTGCATTGTTCGGCGCGTAATAGAGACGGAAGAAAGCCTTGACGTCTTCTTCGGACGCGGCGCTCAGATCGGTCATCGATCCAATCACCGGCCACGAATAAGGATGAGTTTTGGGATACATGGCCGCGGCAAAGATTTCACTAACCCGACCATACGGTTGGTTGTCGTAACTCTGCCGGCGTTCATTCTTCACCACGTCGCGTTGGGCGTTCAGTTTGGCTGTATCCAGCGTGTCGAGTAAGAAGCCCATCCGATCGGACTCCATCCAGAGCGCCGACTCCAGATAATTGGACGGCACTACCTCGTAGTAGTTGGTGCGATCGTTTGTGGTTGAACCATTGTTGTTACCGCCGACGCCTTCAGTGAGTTTGTCGTGTAGCCCGTATGGCACGTGGCCCGACCCGGTGAACATGACGTGCTCGAAGAGATGAGCAAAGCCAGTCCTGCCGGGCAGTTCGTTTTTGGATCCGACGTGGTACCAAACATCGACCGCGACGGTCGGCGTGGCCCGGTCCACTGACAGGATGACGTTCAATCCATTCGGCAGCTTGTAGCTCTCAAAGGGAATCTTGATCGCACTGGCGCCTGATTCCGTCTTCCGTTGAGCAACCAGGGGTTGAACGGCGCAGATAGTCAATAACAGCACCACAAAGATGGTGGCACTGGACGGTCGTCTAGACCGTAAATAATTAATAGACACGGGAACTCCTTTCGCTGGGTAAACGCGCTGGGCGGGTTCTAAGCACTCGCGAGCGTATCCTATGAGTGCTAACTCCTGGAGTCAACCAGCCTCGAAAACCTCGTGGGCGAACAATTTGGTGGCTACGAATTTTCGTAGAAAGCATCCGGTTTTTTGGTATTCACTTATCGGTGAGTGACGGTTACTATTACGCCATGAAAGCCATTCAGGTTGCGCAAGTAGGTGGGCCCGAGATGCTCACCTTGGTTGATTTGCCGGTGCCGGAGCCCAAACCCAACGAGGCCCTGGTGCAGATCGAAGCGGCTGGGGTGAACTTCATCGATGTTTATTTTCGCGAAGGTAGATATCCCGCTCAACTCCCTTTCATCAACGGACAGGAAGGTGCCGGCTTAGTCACGTCCGTTGGAGCCGAGGTCACTTCGGTAAAACCGGGCGACCGCGTCGCGTACACCGGCTCTGTTGGCAGTTACGCAGAATATGCCGCGGTTCCAGCGGAACGACTAGTACTGATTCCAGATCAACTAGACTTCAATCAGGCAGCCGCCGCGATGCTACAAGGCATGACTGCCCACTATCTCACGCACAGCACTTACAAACTGCAAGCCGGCGAGACGGCGTTAATTCATGCGGCTGCCGGTGGTGTGGGGCTGTTACTGGTGCAGATGGCCAAGAAGATCGGAGCGCGCGTGATTGCCACTGCCGGCACTGAGGAGAAAGCCAAACTGGCGCGGAACGCGGGAGCTGACGAGTGCATTATCTACACGGAGTCAGACTTTGAAACTGAAACGCGCAGGCTCACTGACGGTAAAGGAGTGCACGTAGTTTATGACGGTGTCGGTAAGGCAACCTTCGAAAAGGATCTCAATGTGTTACGACCGCGTGGCTATCTAGTTTTGTTTGGCGGTTCCAGTGGCGCAGTGCCTCCTTTTGATTTGATCAAGCTATCGCAGAAAGGCTCGCTTTACATCACTCGGCCAACGTTGGCCCACTACACCGCCGCGCGCGACGAACTCGAGTGGCGTGCTCGTGACGTGCTGAACTGGATCGTAAGTGGCGATCTCAAACTTCGCATTCACAAGGTCTATCCCTTAGCAGAGGCGCAACAAGCCCACCGGGATCTCGAAGGCCGCGTCACGACCGGGAAGCTACTGCTCGTGCCATAGGCGATCCACAGATTACGCAGATTACACCGAGCCGTAAAACAGCTGAGGCCTGTCAATATTCTCCCCTGTTACTCAGGTAGATTGGATCAAATCCAAGCTCGGTAGCCGTGGAAACGCCAAAACACATAGTAGATCGACTTAGGGGCAGCTGAACCTTGAAATGCGGTCGAAATAGCTCGCCTTAACTGTCTAGACTTAATCTGTGTAATCTGCGTAATCTGTGGCCATGCCTTGGTCTCAAGTCTACGACCCACTGGGCCATCCTCTGCTTTCAACCTTGCTGGCCGCACTACCTGTAATTGTCTTACTGGGGGCCCTCGGTGTATTCAAACTGCAGGCGCATCTGGCTGCCTTACTCGCACTCGCCACTTCCTTACTGGTGGCCGTCCTCGTTTTTGGCATGCCCGTGAAAATGGCCGGCGCCAGCATGGCCTATGGCGCCGCCTACGGCTTGTTTCCTATCGGCTGGATCATACTCAACGTTATCTTCCTCTATCAGCTCACCCAGGAGCGGGGCCTATTCGATATTCTGCGTCATAGCATCACTGGTCTGACCCAGGACGCGCGTCTGCAACTCTTGCTTGTCGCTTTTAGCTTCGGTGCTTTCTTTGAAGGCGCCTCCGGCTTCGGAACCCCGGTGGCCGTCACCGGGGCGCTACTCATCGGGCTCGGCTTTTCACCGCTATCCGCGTCAGGTCTGTCGTTGATCGCCAACACAGCGCCCGTGGCCTTCGGAGCCCTGGGTACTCCAATCATCGGACTCCAGAGCGTTACAGGCTTGGATCTGAAAGATCTGAGCGCCATGGTGGGACGCCAACTACCATTCTTCTCGGTCATTGTTCCGTTCTGGCTAATCTGGGCCTTCGCAGGTTTTCGGGGCATGCTGGAAATCTGGCCCGCGATCCTGGTAGCGGGTATCTGTTTCGCTGTGCCGCAGTTCTTGATCTCTAACTTTCATGGACCATGGCTGGTTGATGTGCTCGCCGCTGTCTCATCAATGGCAATGCTCGCGCTGTTTTTGAAGGCCTGGAAACCAAAACGAATCTGGCGGATGCAAGACTGCGAGATAGTGGGCGAGGCCGAGGCGAAGATATCCCCAACACGAGTGCAACATACAAGGCGAGAAATCCTGCGCGCGTGGCTGCCATGGATTGTTCTGAGTGTGATCGTGTTTCTCTGGGGACTGCCGCAAGTCAAAGCGCTGCTTGATTCTGTCTCCGCACCAAAAATTCCCATTCAATGGCTCGACAAGTTGGTGGTGCGGGTGCCGCCAGTGGTGGCCAAACCAGCGCCCGAGGCAGCAGTCTTCAATTTTAATTGGCTATCGGCAACCGGAAGCGGGATCTTGATCGCCTCAATCATTGCGGGCCTGGCGATGGGCTGTTCGTTTTCCGTGATGCTGCGCGTCTATTGGAAGACCTTGAAGCTGGTCCGCTTTTCATTGCTGACGATTGCCGCAATGCTGGCTATCGGTTTCACGACCCGATACTCCGGCCTGGACGCAACGCTGGGACTGGCCTTCGCGA
This sequence comes from Pyrinomonadaceae bacterium, assembly GCA_035263325.1. GTDB lineage: Bacteria > Acidobacteriota > Blastocatellia > Pyrinomonadales > Pyrinomonadaceae > PSRF01. The sequence goes on from DATFRK010000127.1 coordinate 5,816, forward strand.
AGACAGGCTTTCTTTATCCGTTCTTCGGCACAATGCTGGGGTGGCTGGGAGTAGCACTCACCGGGTCGGACACGTCTTCCAATGTACTCTTTGGCAGCCTGCAAAAGATCACTGCCACGCAACTCGGCCTGAGTCCGACGTTGATGGCGGCAGCGAATAGTTCCGGCGGCGTGATGGGTAAGATGATAGACGCCCAATCGATTGTGGTGGCGAGCACGGCGACGCGCTGGTACGGCCACGAAGGAGAGATCCTGCGGTTCGTTTTCTTTCACAGTCTGGCCCTGGCGACCCTGGTCGGCCTTCTGGTGATGCTGCAGGCTTACGTGTTTACGTCGATGGTAGTCCCATGACGCTTTGCGCTTTGCAGGTTGCGCGTTGTGCTTTGTACTTTGTGCTCCGTGCTGGTGCTGCATACTGAGGATCGAGGGCTGGCTGGCCGCGGAGCGGCCAAATGTTTATAGATTCGTTGCTCCATCATAATGCGCTCCGATAGGAGCGATGTTCCCGAGTCACTCCCTGAGAAAACATCGTAGAAAGACCATGCCCCTCCTCCGGAGTGCACCCCTCATATTCGATGGTGGGTCTATAGACATGTGAGCCCTACGCGATCAATGCCCAAAGCTCCAGATTGTACATATTTTCTCTTGACAGCCTTTTCCAAGGCTGCCTATAGTACCCGTCGGTCATGAATAGCACTCGCGCATTTTTTAGCTTCGCCTTTACGTACCGCTTCCTCTTTATGGGGATAGCGGACCGGCGAGTTCTGGAAAACGAAGTGCTGATGACTTAAAACCCAGGCACAAAAGGTTTCAAACAAGCCAGCCGCGATTCCCAACGGATCGCGGCTGGCTTTTTTGCTGCAGGAGATCAACCAGCGATGAATATCGAACATTGGCGAAGCGAGATTGACGAACTCGACGCAGAGCTGCTGCGACTGCTCAATATGCGCGCCCGACTGGCACTGAAAGTCGGAGCCCTGAAGAAAGCCTCAGGACTCCCTCTTTGTGACCCCGAACGCGAGCGCAAGGTGTTACACCAGCTACAAGAAGCTAACAGTGGGCCACTCGACACGGAGGCGGTGAGCAGACTTTTTCGGCGCATCATTCGCGAGTCACGACGCATTGAAGCGCAGTTGGTCGAACCCGTCACCAGCGATTCGATTTCGTAAAAGGTAAGTCAATTGCTCACTCAACATCACAAACCAAGAGTGGCTTTCCAGGGAGAGCGTGGCGCTTTTAGCGAAGAGGCGGCCGTCAGAATGATGGGAGAACAGATCGAACTAGTACCACGCGTCACGTTTGCTGCTCTCTTCAGCAGTGTGGACGACCACGTGGCCGATTACCTCGTAGCGCCTGTTGAGAACACCATTGCTGGAGTTGTGCGAGCTTCGGTCAGTCTCCTGGAAAAAAGTTCGTTGGTTATCACTAATGAGGTGGCGATTCCTATTGCTCAACATCTCATTGCCTGTCCGGGAGTTTCTTTTGCGGAACTCGAAGCGGTGCAATCACATCCTGTGGCGCTGGCCCAGTGCTCGCGCTTCTTTGCGGAAAACCCTCAGCTTCGCCAGGTCGCAGCAGACGACACCGCCGGCAGCGTCGCTGAGGTCATCAACCGCAGCGAGCGAACCATCGCCGCCATTGCCGGTCGCCGGGCGGCAGAGCTCTATGGCGGAATCATTCTCAAGGAAAACATTCAGGACTTCACGCAAAACTTTACTCGCTTTGTGCTGCTCTCGCCGTCGGAACTACTGAATAACGAACCCAATCTCAGTCTTGCAAAGGAACCAGAAAAATGATCGTCAACATGAAAAGGTCGGCCACTGCCGAAGAAATTCAACACGTCATTGACCGAATCAGG
>DATFRK010000128.1:0-6620 GCA_035263325.1 Pyrinomonadaceae bacterium
AAGCGAGCAGCGGTCAGATTCTTTCGTCGCGTGATGCGTCCGATCGATGAGGCGGCGATCTACTCGGTGGCCACTGACAGTTACCTGGCCCAACCGCTGACGAAGAATGTTGGCTTGCTCGAACAAACGATCCTCGGGTTCGGGAGACCCGAGGGAGGCACTTCATTACTTGACGCGATTCTTGATGCTGGTCGGTACCTCCGGCCATATGCAGGCAGGAGAGTGATAGTGATCGTTTCGGATGGTATCGAGACAACCAGTCGCAACGACGATTTTGAACTCGCGGTGCAGAAGGTCTTGTCGGACGACTGCCAGATCTTTGTGGTCCAGACGGGAATGTATGAGAGTGCAAACGTGCGCCCCCTGGTTGCCGAGCGAAGAATGCAGCAGATAACCGAACAGACTGGGGGCGCGGTCTATATTCCCAAAACGACGTCGGATCTTGATGTAGCCTTCGATCAGATTGCTGCTGATTTGGCGCAGCAATATGTGTTGAGTTATTACCCTGCGAGTGAACGACAGGACGGTCGAGTGCACGTGCTTGAGCTCAAGGTCAAATCACGAAACGATGTGCGGGTGCGATCGCGGCGCGGATACTTCGCCCCCAAGACTGCGAGCTCTTCAGAATGGTAATCCACAGATTACGCAGATTACACAGAGCTTGCTAGACAGTTTAGTTTGAGTGTTTGGATCCCTCGCTGCAAAGATACGAGACGAGCCAACGAACAAAGTTCAAAGTTCAAAGCACAAAGTACAAGCACAAACCACACAAGAACAAAGCGGCGGAACGAGTGGATAAGCTCGTAGAACAATTCCTCGAACACTTGCGCTATGAGCGCAACGTCAGTGTTCACACCCTGCGCAATTACCAGAGTGATCTCGAACAGTTTCTCGACCACCTGGCGCCGCCCAACGCGGCGACTGGAAAGAGAAAGTTACCCGACATTTCCTCAGTCGATCACCTGACTATTCGCGAATGGCTGGCGCAGCTACATTCCGCGCAAAAGAAGAAGGCTTCGATCGCTCGTAAGCTGGCAGCCTTGCGCACTTTTTTTCAGTTCCTGGTGCGCGAAGGCTTGCTCGAACTCAACCCGGCCAAGCTTGTGTCGACGCCCCGCCAGGAAAAGAAACTGCCGCAGCATCTTTCCCTCGAAGAAGCAATCAGGTTTATTGAGTCGCCGGACATTGAGACCGACCTGGGTAAACGCGATCGGGCCATGCTGGAGTTAATGTATGCGACCGGAGTGCGAGTGGCTGAACTGACGACGCTGAACCTGGGGGATCTTGATTTTCGTAACAAGCTAATGCGAGTCACAGGTAAGCGGAGAAAACAGCGGATTGTTCCCTTTGGAGATCCGGCGAGTGACGCACTGCGGAACTATTTAAAAGTTAGAGACTCATTCCTGGCCCATGCGCCCGTTTCCAAACGTGATGAAGAAGCTTTGTTTCTCAACTACCAGGGTACCCGGATCACTACTCGCTCGGTAGGAAGAATGGTCGACAAGTACATCCGCATCTGCGCTGGAATGCATAACATTAGTCCGCACGCGTTAAGACATTCTTTTGCTACTCATCTGCTCGACAGTGGAGCTGACCTGCGCGACATCCAGGAGCTGCTGGGACACGCCCGCCTCTCAACTACGCAGGTCTATACTCATGTTTCAATGGAGAAGCTGATCGAGGTGTATGACAAGGCCCACCCAAAAGCCTGAAGGGTATTACAAGCTGGGTAAATCGTCGTCGCCGTTAGCGCTTTCGATTATTGCCTGGCAGGCGGCATCGTAACGGGCGGTGGGTACGGCTTCCAGTCGTCGCTCATCAATTGGTTTGCCACAGCGCGCGCAAATTCCATAAGAGCCTTCGCGAATTCGCAGCAGAGCCTGATCAATATCCGCCACGATCTGTGACTCTCGTTCCGTGAGGCGAAAGGCGATCTCCTTGTTGACGTCAACCAGTGAAAGATCGACGCTGTCTTTCACACCATCGTCATCTGAAGCAAGAGCGGCCGCCTGTTCAACACTGACCTTCGTCGTGTGCTCTTTGAGTTGCTCTTCCAGAATTTGGCGAAAATGTTTGAGTCGCTCCGCGTTCACGCGCCCTGACCTTCCAAAACGACGCTTACGTCGTTCCCTTTAGCTTTGTTTTGAGTGCGGGAGTATAGCACAAGGACTTTTGGAGTGCGGCGACCTGTCGCCGCACTCCAAAGTTAGTACGCCCACAGTTAGAACCTGGCAATCAACGCGATGCGGGCCGTACGCGGGCTTCCTGGTGAGATGTTGTTGTTATTGTCAGCGTTCAGGTAGTACTGCTTATCAAAGAGATTCTGAAAATTTGCTTGTAGCCGCCACTTCTCAGTAATGGAGAAGAAGACAGCCGCATCTGCCCGAGTGTAGCCAGGCAGCACTACTGTGTTGTCGATGGCGGCAAACATGTCAGTCCGATGAATGATGCCCAGACCCACTCCCAGTCTGCTAAGGACCCTGTAGTTGTTCCACAGCGAGAACGTATGGTGTGGCACTTGAGCCACCTGGGCCCCGGCTCGCGCAGCGGTGGTGTCGCTGGTGATGAAGGCGTCCTGGAATGCGTAGCCTCCAGTCACCAACCACTTGCGTGTCACATTTCCACTGAGGCCCAACTCGAATCCGTTCGTTCGCTGGCTCCCGGTTTGTACGATTCTGGTCGGGTCGTTCGGATCGTTCGCTCGCGTGTTGGTCCGATCCTGCCGGTACAGTGCAGTGGTCAGGAACAGACTCCGACGCACGTCCCATTTCGCTCCCACCTCGTAGTTAGTGAACCTTTCCGGTTTGACTTGCTGCGTAATCGTTGTCAGGGAAGAGAACTGATCGCCGGAACTCGGTAGGTAAGCAACACTGTAGTTGCCGTAGATTGAGAGTGCAGTTGTCGGCTTGAAGATCGCGCCGGCCCTAGGAGAAACGAGGCGATCAATGCGCCGCAATTCTTGCCCGTTGCGATTGTTCAGAAAAGTCAGATCGAAATAGTCAAAGCGAACTCCGGTCACCACCTGAAACTTTCTGGTCAATTCAATTTGATCCTGGGCATAAGTGGCCGCCAGATTGGTCTTCAGATGGTTGTCAGCATCAGTTGCGCTTTGACGAAAAGTAATTGGCGTGTTGATTGTCGGATTGTCGTAGGGGACCAGGATCGACGTAGCCGTGTTGTTGAAGAAGCCGGTGTTGCGGAAGTTATCGGTCAACTGTCTGCCCACTTCGGCGCCACCAAGCAGGTTGTGGCGCACGCTACCAGTTGAGAATTCGTAAGTGAGGTCGGTTTGGTTGAAGAGATTTTCGCGCTTGGTGGCATTGTTATAGGCCGACAGCGCAACTTTCGTCTTGTCGGCAGTAACAGCGCCAGGCACATAGTTTTGGTAACCACGGTCGTATTCACCGTACAAAGTGTGATTGCGAATACTGAAGTTCCCGAGGTGATGTTCGACGTTGGCTGACAACAAGTCTACTCGTGCCCTGACATGACTGTTGTTCGGATCGCCAAAGAAGGTGGAGATTGGTGTGTCAGCGGGTCGCAATTGAAACGAAGGAATACCGCGGTCTGCCGTGCGCCCGTCGTGAAAGTGTTCGTAGCCGAAAGTTAACCTGGTATTCGCACTGGGAGCGACCGTAAGAGTTGGATTGATTCCATAACGCTCCAGTTTCACGAAGTCGCGAAAGCTGCCTGAGTTCTCGTAGAGACCGTTCAAGCGCAGCGCTACCTTGTCGCCGAGTGGTTGGTCGAGGTCCGTAGTCACGCGTTTGTTTTGAAAAGATCCTCCCTGGAAGGTGAACTCGCGCAAAGAAGAGAAGCCGGCCTCTTTCGTTACCCGGTTTACGACGCCACCGCCGCCACCCCGGCCAAACGTCATCGAGTTTGGTCCCTTCAACGCTTCGATGCGGTCGACGTTATAGAGATCCCGGTAATACTGAACGTCGTCACGCACGCCGTTCAGAAAGAAGTCCGCGCTGGTACTGTTACCTCGCAGGATGAGTTGATCGCGATTGTTTTCTCCCTGGTGAGCAGTAATGCCGGGTACATAGGTAACGACGTCGGTGATGCTTTGCATCGATTGATCCTTGATCTGATCTTTCGACACCACGGTGATCGATTGCGGGACGTCTCGTAGCAAGGTCAAAGTCCTGGTCGCACTACTGATCGCGTCAGTCAAGTAGCCGGCGGCGTCAGTGATGGTTACGGTGGCACTGGATTCAGCAATCTCCAACTGGAGTTCGACGGTCGCCGGCTGACCAGCTTGAACTGTCACCTCGCGCACGGTTTCCGCGAACCCTGCCGCCACTGCTTTGATTCGGTATTTTCCGGGTTCCAGAGAAACCGTGAATTCGCCACTCTGATTGGCGCTACTGTTCAAGACCGGAGCTGGCACGCCATACTTTTCCACGACGATGTTCGCGCCGGGAATGGCAGCTCGTCGCGGGTCAAAAACCTTTCCTTGCAGCGTGACTCTGGCTGAGGTTTGCGCGACGGAGTTAACGGCGATTACGCTTGTAAAGATCACGAACAGGAGCGACGGGAATAGGCGTTGGTACACGGACCGGCTGAACATGGGGAATTTCCTCTCTGTGGTAACTACTGCAACTGGACTAATGGGGGATTACTCGCAGGAACCCGCTTGGTATGAAATTGAAAACCGATTTCAATTTCAGAATACCAGCAAGGCAAGAGGGAGTCAACAGTTCATTTGGAGTGCGGCGACTCGTCGCCGCTTTAAGATGAGTCGAACTGGAGAGTCTCGATCCCAAAGCGGCGACCAGTCGCCGCACTCCAAAGAATCGCTGCACTCCAAAGAGTTGAAGCTCGTTGCTGGAACCAGCCAGAACGACTATCAGGTTTGCTCGCCGCAGATCAGTTGTGCGGCCAGGAGAGGAATCATCAACTCGTGGTGACCGGTGACTGAGTAGCCACTGCCAGCGCCGTGTTCGGTCGGACGGCGTACCACGTTTGTCAACGGGCGATAGGATTGAATGAAATCGAAGTTGGCAGTGGTGATGTCCGCGAGCGGGTGACCCAGGTTGCGCACCACGGTCACACACTTCAGAAACACTTCTGGTAACACTACCGCGGAACCCACGTTGAGGTAGACGCCGCCACCATCCATGCGACGGACCAATTCTGTCAGCAAGCGGAAGTCTGTGTGCGTCGTTGCACCCAACGCCGCTCCGTCGGCACTCGGGTGAAAATGGGCGATGTCACCGCCAATGGTGAGATGTGCTGTAAAGGGAATCTTTGCGAGGTACGCAGCGCAAAGCAACGAGTAATCTCGATGTCTTGGTTCGAGATCAAGCAACGCCCGGCCCATTGCCTCACCCAGGCCGATTTGGTCGCGCGCTCCTTCCTGGGCCGCACGGTTTAGTAAGCTTCCGGTTTCCTCCGCGCCGCCGAACACACCTTCTGACAGCGTCGCGTCTACATCTTCCGAAGTCGAGCCAACCAAGCCAATTTCTGCGTCATGGACCAGGACTGAGCCATTCGCCGCAATGGCCGAAACAAAGCCGCGCTTCATCAGATCGATCAGCACAGGGGCAAGGCCGGTTTTAACGACATGTCCGCCGATGCCCCAGATAATTGGCTTGCCGAGCTCCTTCGCCTGATGAATTCTTCGCGCCAGTTGACGCAGCGTTTGCACCGCCAACACGTCGGGTAGCCCCGTTAAAAATTCACGGACCGACAGATCCTCACTCATGGGTTGGGCAAAGGAGTCGAGACTGACTTTGCTGGGACGTGAAGCTAGCGGATAGGTTTTCACGTCCTTGAGATCAAGTGGACGCAAGCTATCGTCGTACTGAGACATGGATGGATCGTTGGATGTGCGTTCTGCCAAGCGCGGCGAAGTATATCATGCAGGCTTGACGGTCTCCCGGCCATTGCCGTTTCCATTGCGGCCTAACCGTCCATTCAACAGTGGACGCAATACCTGGCCGGTATGCGAACGACGGGAACGCGCTACTTCTTCCGGGGTCCCAGCAACAACCACTCGTCCGCCGTGCTCGCCACCTTCTGGACCAAGATCGATGATGTAGTCTGCCGATTTGATCACGTCGAGGTTGTGCTCGATCACCAGTACTGTATTCCCCAGCGACACCAGGCGTTGGAGGACGTCGAGCAGTTTGTGCACATCGGCAAAGTGCAAGCCCGTCGTCGGTTCGTCGAGGATGTAGATTGTTCTGCCAGTGGCGCGTTTGGATAGTTCCTTCGCGAGTTTGATACGCTGTGCCTCGCCGCCAGAAAGAGTGGTCGCTGACTGTCCCAGTTTGATGTAACCCAGGCCCACGTCGAGCAGCGTTTGTAACTTCTGATTTATCTGGGGAATGTTTTCCAGCAGTGGTGCTGCTTCTTCGACGGTAGTGTCGAGCAGATCGGCAATCGACTTGCCTTTGTATTTCACCGCCAGTGTTTCGCGATTGTAACGAGCGCCGCGGCAAACATCGCAGAGGACATACACATCGGGGAGAAAATTCATCTCGATGCGTTTCATGCCGTCGCCTTCGCAAGCTTCACAACGGCCACCCTTGACGTTGAAGGAAAAGCGCCCTGGCTTGTAACCGCGTTCACGGGATTCCGGCAACATGGCGTAGAGTTCGCGCAACGGGGTA
>DATFRK010000129.1:0-6784 GCA_035263325.1 Pyrinomonadaceae bacterium
ATGGACAAGGCCTGTACTTCGGATCTCCCAGGCCGTCGTGAAGAACGTTCATGATCGCCAGACAGACATCTAGCCCGATAAAGTCCGCCAGTGTCAATGGTCCCATTGGATGATTCATGCCGAGCTTCATGATGCCGTCGATACTTTCGCGGGTGGCCACTCCTTCATAGAGCGCGAAGATAGCTTCGTTGATCATCGGCATGAGCACCCGGTTAGAAACAAACCCTGGAGAATCCTGACAGTCAAGCGCTGTCTTTCCTAATTTCTCGGAAAGGTGGCGCACCTTTTCGTAAGTCTCGTCTGACGTGGCGATCCCGCGAATGACTTCCACCAGTTGCATCACTGGTACCGGATTCATGAAATGCATGCCGATAACTTTGTCGGGCCGCTTGGTCGCTGCTCCCAACCTGGTAATGGAGATGGAAGAGGTGTTTGAAGCAAGAATGGCATCTGAGCCAACGATCTGATCAAGCGACTTGAACACTTCAGTTTTAACCCCGAGGTTTTCGGTGACCGCTTCAATCACAAATGAAGCCTTCGCCAGGTCGCGCAGATCAGTCGTAGTTTGAATGCGATCGATAATGGTTTGTTTCTCTTCGGGTTTCAGTCGCTCCTTATCAACATCGCGTTGTAAGCTTTTACTGACAGCTGACAGGCCGCGCGCGAGAAACTCTTCCTGAACATCGCGCATCACCACCTGGTAGCCGGCACGCGCCGAAACCTGGGCGATGCCATTGCCCATTGTGCCAGCTCCTATGACCCCGATCGTTTCTTGCACTCGCTATTCCTCTAACGCCAATCCGGTGGCGATTGTGGAGGGGCGTATTGCCGCTCGCGTGGTTGGTTTAATGGGTCACTGGCCCAGGCTTGTCGGCCCGGAGGCAACGCGTACGAACTTCTGTCGTAAAGGAGTTTCCCTGGATCACTGAAGAGAAACCAGAACGTGTAAACGCAGACCGCGGTACCGATTGGAAAAGACATTGCCGCCAGGACCCCTCCGATGATGGCTGCTGTCTTGGCCCAACTCTTATGTTTGAGCAAAGCGTAGCCTGCCACAAAGGACGGTACTGTCATCGCCCCGTAAATCACGGCGAACATCAAGCCCATCATTCCAAACATGAACGCCGGTGGTCCACCTCCCTGCGGGTCAGCAGCGACGAGTCCCCCCATCGCAAACATGAAGCCGACCATTAGCAGCATGAAACCCAAAAACAAACTGCCATAGATAATGTGCGACCAACCTAGAAATTTATTGTGCTCTTCTGGAGTCAAAGTTCCTCCTCAAACCAGTTCTTTATTCTGGATCACCGCTCAACTGCAATGGCCACCGCGTTGCCGCCGCCAAGGCACAACGAAACTATGCCCCGGTGGGCGCTACGGCGCTTCATTTCATATAACAGCGTAGTCAACAACCGCGACCCTGATTGACCGATAGCATGCCCCAGGGCGACCGCCCCGCCATTAACATTAACCCGGGATGGATCCAATCCAAGCTCCTGGGTCACGGCCAGTGCCGCGACCGAGAAGGCTTCATTGAGTTCGATGAGATCAACTTCGCTGGCAGCCCATCCCGTCTTTTTAAGTAACTTTCGCACTGCTTCAACCGGGGCCATCATCACCAGCGAAGGTTCAACTCCCGACGTCGCCTCCGCCACGATCCGCGCCATGGGCTCGATTCCCAGTGACCGTGCTCGATCAAGGGAGGTAACGACCACAGCGGAGGCTCCATCATTGACCGGTGGTGCATTTCCGGCTGTGACCGTGCCATCTTTCTTGAAGGCGGGCTTGAGTTTACCAAGCGTTTCGACTGAGGTGTCTTCACGGACTGTCTCGTCTGTGTCAAAGACGATCGGCGCGCCCTTCTTTTGCGGAATCTCAACGGCTACGATCTCTTCCTTGAAATTACCTTCCCTGATTGCGGCGGCAGCTTTTCGATGAGAAGCGGTGGCAAATTCGTCTTGCTCGGTGCGGCCAATGCTGTACTTCTCTGCCACCACTTCACCAGTACAACCCATGTGATAGTTTTCAAACGAACACCAGAGACCGTCGTTGATCATTGAATCGACGATCTCGCCATTGCCCATTCGGTAACCTTCGCGAGCTTTGGGCAGCAGGTAAGGAGCATTGCTCATTGATTCCATACCACCGGCAACCACCACCTCAGTATCGCCCAGTTGAATTCCCTGGGCGGCCATCATTACCGCCTTCAGTCCGGAACCACAGACCTTGTTGACCGTCACCGCGGAAACCGTTGCCGGTAGACCACCGTTCAAGGCGGCCTGGCGCGCGGGATTCTGACCAAGACCGGCCTGAATCACGCAGCCCATGATGACTTCGTCTACTTCTTCCGGCTTGATACCTGCTCGCTTCACGCTTTCACGAACTACGATTGCCCCCAGTTCCGTGGCCGAAAACCCTTTCAGCGAACCGAGAAATTTCCCCACCGGCGTGCGCGTGGCACTGATAATTACTGCTTCCTTGAATTCAGACATCCAACGACTCCTTCGAAAACGCCAATCACAACTCAACTCACGCTCCAATGTTAAATGGTGAGGGCTCACCCGGTCTACTGCCGCCGCCAAACTTAGCAATAAACTATGTATTCTGAGATAGCTCCACCGCAAAATACCACCAACGGCAGTTGGCAGTATTTAGCAGCTGCGCCAGGCGACGACGCGGGCGATTCACGATTTACGATTCACTATTCACTAATGTTAGACTCCGCGCTGTTATTTCACTTCCCTTTTGATGAGTAAAAATCGATCGAGCATGCAAGCACTTATTCTTGCGGGCGGAAAAGGCACACGTCTTCGTCCACTAACCGTTTACACTCCCAAACCAATCGTCCCAATCTGCAACCGACCATTCCTGCTCTATCAGATCGACACCCTGAGACGCGCCGGCATCACCGATATCACCCTCTCGCTCTCGTACCAGCCAAACAAGATTGAGCAACTGCTGGGTGACGGTTCAGAGTTCGGGGTTAAGCTCAAGTACACGGTTGAGCCGCAGCCGATGGGAACCGCCGGCGCGTACAAGTTTGCCGAGGACCTCATTCGTCAACCCACTGTCGTTTTCAATGGCGATATCCTGACCGACCTCGATCTAAAGGCCGTCATTCGTGAACACAACGAACGAAAAGCGACAGCCACGGTTGTGTTAACACCAGTTGAGAATCCGCAAAGTTACGGTTTGGTTGAAACAGAGAGCGACGGCCGCATTCGTCGCTTTCTGGAAAAACCGAAGGCTGATGAAATTACCTGCAACACCATCAATGCTGGTACCTACATCCTCGAGCCAAAAGTCCTTGACTTCGTTCCTGCGGGTGAGAACTACTCATTTGAATACGGCTTGTTTCCGGATATCCTGAAGCGTAAAGAGCCATTCTTTGCTCATGTTCCTCCGCGCACTTACTGGATCGACATCGGCACGCCAGAGCGTTACCTGCAGGTACATGCTGATTTGTTGGCTAGCAAGGTTGGGCGCATTCACATCAAAGATCGACGCGGTGTTTTCGACGCAGCCACGGTAGCCGAGATCGATGAAGCTTCCTTGATCGGCGACGAGTGTCAGATCAAGCCCGGGGCCCAAATCATCAATTCCGTGTTGGGCCAGGGTTGTTTTGTCGAGGAACGGGCCCGGGTCGAGAACTCTGTCATCTGGCCCCACACACGAATCGGTACGGCCGCGCAAATTTCTGGAGCCATCGTCGGGCGCGGCTGTCATATCGGACGCTCTGCAATTGTTGGCCCAGGAAGTGCTCTAGGAGACAAGACTTCCCTCACTGACTACACCATCACTGGCGGTGCGACGACGTGAGTGAGCCGCTGGCCCAGATAAAGTTTGGCACTGACGGTTGGCGGGCCATCATTGCGCGCGAATTCACGTTCGCAAATGTAGGGCGGGTGGCCCAGGCTTATGCTGACTATCTTGCTCAACAGGCTGAAAAGCCCTTTGTCGTCGTTGGCTTTGATCGACGGTTCTTATCGGAGCAATTTGCTCGCTGTGCCGCTGAGATCATGGCCGGCAATGGTTTTGGCCTTGCTCTCTTTAGTGAAGCTCAACCTACGCCGTTGATTTCCTGGGCCGTCAAAGATCTCGGCGCCACTGGCGGGGTAATGATTACGGCATCGCACAATCCAGCGACATTCAACGGTTTCAAAATCAAAGCACCATGGGGCGGCAGTGCTGCTCCCGAGACAACCGCAGCGGTTGAGAAACTTGTTGACGCTCATCCCCCCAGGTGCGTTGACCTGAGCGACGACGGACATCAGCTACTCGACGCACCCACCGAACGCTATCGCAAACAGATCGCTTCATACATTGATCTTGAGAGACTCCGCCGCTCAGCGAGCCAGGTGATAATTGATCCCATGCATGGCTCAGCCGGAACCTGGGTCGAAAGCTTTTTGCAGGGTGGGCCTCTACGAGTTGAGACTATTCGCTCGTTTCGTGATCCATTGTTCGGGGGCGTCAATCCAGAGCCCATTGATCAGAACCTCGGACCTCTCAAACGTAGAGTTGTTGAGACAAAAGCATTGGTAGGCCTCGCTACTGATGGTGACTCAGACCGCGTGGGGGCTGTCGATGAACGCGGCCGGACCATGACCATGCACGACGTGGTTCCCTTGTTGCTCCTGCATCTATCCAGGCAACGACAAATGTCTGGGGCGGTGGTCGTCACTGTGTCGCAGTCGGTGCTGACGAAGCGGATTGCTAAAGCGATTGGCCTCAAACTTTATGAAACTCCGATTGGGTTCAAGTACATTGCCGACTTAATGCTGAAGGAAGATATTCTTCTCGGAGCGGAGGAGTCAGGCGGCATTGGCGTCAAGGGTCATATTCCTGAGCGGGATGGAATCTTGAATTCCCTGTTATTCCTGGAAGCAATAATTACTGCCGGCAAGCCTCCATCCGAGATGTTACGCGAACTGCATCAGGAGTTTGGTGAATTTCATTTTGGCCGTCGTGACTTGCATATGCCTGTAAGTCGCGGGCAAGAGTTGGTAGCGAATCTTTCCCAACAACCTCCGGCAAATTTTGTTGGCTTTGATGTTGTCGGGGTGCAGACACTTGATGGCGCCAAATTGATCTTTGGTGACGACTCATGGCTGTTGTTTAGACAGTCAGGAACGGAACCCGTACTGCGCATTTATTCAGAGGCAACCTCGGTTGAGAAAATGAACGCCCTGCTCGATGCTGGTACCCAAAAGACGAAATAAATCTTTGCGCAACCTCAGTGTCCACTCCGTCTCCGCGATGAGAGTGATTGTTGTTAGCAGGCGGTCACCGCCAAGACGCAGAGAACGCCGAGGTTGCGCAGAGAGTTGAACATGTAGTTGTGGTTGGATCTTTTCGATAACATTCCCGATCACAAAGCGGCGACCAGTCGTCGCACTCCAAAATGCCGGAACTTCCTGAGGTAGAACACGTCGTCCGCGCCCTGCGCTCACAAGTTCTGGGCCGCCGCATACTCGCCGCCGAACTTAAACTCAAGCGCATTGCCCCAGGAATCTCCCGACCAGCTTTTGACCGCCAGTTACGCGACTCGAAGATCACTGCTGTCGGCCGGCGTGGAAAGTACATTCTGTTCGAATTCGATTCCGGTAAAGTACTAACTACACACTTGCGCATGACCGGCAAGTTTGTTTCGTTGTCAGCTGATGAAGCACTACCCCCGTACGCACACGTTGTCTTTCACCTCGATGACGAACGACGTTTGGTCTTCTGCGACATGCGACAGTTTGGTCGCATGCGGATCGTTCTCGATCCAAAGCAACAACCAAAGGAACTGCTGGCTCTCGCACCAGAGCCTTTATCGGATGATTTTACAGAAACCTACTTCCGTGAAACGCTGGCTCGTTCAAGGCGAAGTCTGAAGCAGTTGCTGTTGGACCAGACTCGGGTGCTGGGTCTGGGGAACATTTATGCAGTGGAAGCACTCTTCATTGCGGGAGTTAGTCCGTTAAAGGCGGCAAATCGACTGTCGAAAGCTCGAGTAGCTAAGTTATATCAGGCAGTGCGAGACGTACTACAGGAAGCGATCGACGCCGGTTCTACTTTGCAGATCAGTCTTACAGACGGCAACGGCGACTACATTGGCACCGCAGAACGATTCTGGCGTGTGTACGAACGCGAAGGTGAGCCCTGTGTTAACTGCGGTACCAGGATTCGCCGCGTAGTCCATGGCGGCCGCTCAACGTATTACTGTCCGAAATGTCAAAAGAGATAATTGCTTGATGCCACGGCCTCGCGCCGTGGTCCTTCACGCTCACCGCTAAAGAAATCCGTTTTCCAATTCCCAGAAATGCCACGGCCTTGTGCCGTGGCTTCTTACGTTCGCTGCTATGAGTCACCTCACGGTTCGTTAGGACCCGTTATCCGGGTGGTCCTACTCTCTCTAGCAGTGAACGTAAAAATACCACGGCACAAGGCCGTGGCATCAAGCCAGTCTTTTTCGGTATCTGGGTAGTAGCCGCAAACGTGAGATATCACGGCGCAAGGCCGTGGCATCACTACAAATTCGCCACGATAAAGTCCGTCATCATCTGGCGCATGTGCGTCACCAGTAACGGATCTGTCACCCCGTGACGCGACTTCGGATAAACCATCAACTGAAACTGTTTCCCGGCCTTCTGCAATTCATAAACAAACTGAATCGTATTGGCCATGTGCACATTGTCGTCTATGGCCCCGTGAATCAACAGCAACTTGCCGTGCAGATTCGTCGCCGCGTTCGTTGGCGAACTCTTCTTGTAACCTTCGGGATTATTTTGCGGCGTCT
>DATFRK010000130.1:0-13936 GCA_035263325.1 Pyrinomonadaceae bacterium
GCCGGGGCAAAGATATAGTCGACGTTGTAATCAGTCAGCAGTGCCGTGTCCTTGGTTAGGTCCCGTGGATAACGTTCGTAGTCTTCGCCTGGCCCAAACTGGGTTGGGTTAACAAAGACTGAAACCACAACGACGTCACACATGCGCCGCGCCTCACGCACCAAACTCAAGTGGCCTTCATGCAGTGCCCCCATCGTCGGCACAAGACCGATGGTGCGGTCCTGTTCGCGGCGAATCTTGCGCGCGACTGAACTCATGCGCTGACGGCGATTAATGATCTCCATAGGTTTGTGAGTATTTAGGACTTCTCGATCTTCGAGTTTTCGGGGCTTACAGCGATGTTCAGTTCGTCTGCCGCTTCGGCGGGAAGGGAATAAGATTCCGCTTCGGAGGGATAAGTTCCGTTTCGCACGTCGTCGGCATAACGCGTTACCGCATCAGTCATGATGTCGCGCAGGTTCGCATAAGGACGCACAAAGCGCGCCTGCTTGCCAAACGACAGACCGAGCATGTCGTGCAATACCAGTACCTGGATATCGCAATGTACTCCGGCCCCGATGCCAACGGTAGGGATACTCAAACTCTCCGTAATCATCTGGGCAATTTCCCGAGGCACCACCTCAAGCACGATCGCAAAAACGCCCGCGTCTTCGAGGGCTTTCGCGTCGTCGAGGAGCTGGCGCGCGCTCTTTGGTGTTTTCCCTTGCACTCGATAAGCGCCGAGCTGATTGATCGACTGGGGTGTCAAACCGATATGGCCCATGACACTGATCTCTTCATCAACCAGTCGCTTTACCAGTTGTACTCGTTTGTGACCGCCTTCCAGCTTGATTGCTTCCGCGCCCCCGTCTTTCACCAGGCGCAAGGCGTTTCGGACTGCGTCGTCATCGCCGGTATGAAAGGTGCCGTACGGCATATCAGCCACGAGGAGTGCTCGCTGGACAGCGCGGCGCACTGCTTTAACATGAACCAGGATCTCCTCAAGCGTGACCGGCACCGTGTTGCCGTAACCGAGCACCACGTTTCCCAGGCTATCGCCTACCAAAATGATATCGATACCCGCTTCGTCTACGATGCGGGCGGTCGGGTAATCATAGGCCGTTAGACAAACCAGGCGCTCGCCACGCTGTTTGCTTGAGCGTAAAGACGGGGCACTAACCTTTTCCGGACGTTCAGGTTTCAGATAAGGCATTTTTCAGCTCTCTTTACACAACGATTGTTGGACAGTTGAATGGCCAGGGAAGCGGGAAATTTTGCAGTTTTGCGGGCTTGCTAACAAGTGGGGCCATTATAGCGAGAAACCAAAACAGGGAAAAGTCACCCGGAATAGTCATTATTTCAAGTCGTTTATAAGAACCACATCCTGTGTCACCGTGCTATGCATTACAGCAAACTGTTTGCCGTCATGAGACCAGGCGAAAGACCCTATTAGCTCGCCTTTGAAATTCGTAAGCTGCTTCGCTGGGCCATCGTTTAGTGGTTGTTCCCAAACGTTGAATTCTCCGTTGCGATGATCGACATAGGCGATTCCTTTAGCGTCAGGTGTCCAACGCAGCACCTTCGTTTCGACCGGTGCGATAGGTAGTTGTTTGACTAGCGCACCTCCCGACGCCGAAACAATCTGAACGGCCCAACGTTGTTTTTGCCCAATGTCCAGATAATTGAAAGCGATCAAACGTCCGTCGGGGGAAGTTGCGGGCCAGGCTGCATAACCATCGGTTAACGCGACTGGTGTTCCTCCTTCGAGTGGTACGCGCCAAAGTGTCGGCTTCACCAAACTGTAGCCGTGTTGATAGACCACCCACTGACCATCGCTGCTGCAATCCGGATTGAGTTCTCCGTCGCCGCCGGTTAACTGCTTAAGTTCTAAATCGCTAAGCCGCAACCGCCATAAATTGAAATGGCCCGCGCGATCTGAAGCGAAAACGATATAACGTCCATCCGGTGACGCAGACACACCAAAGAGCGTGCTGGCATTTACTGTCAACTGCCGCTTGTTCGTACCATCGCGATTCATCATCCAGATGTCGGGCCCGCCGGCCGCACGGGAGCGGTAGATCAGGTGGCCATCGGGTAACCAGGCCAGATCCTCCATATCACCAGCCTCACTGGCGATTCTTTCAGCCTGCGAAGGATCAGCGGCAGGGCCCACAGAAATATTGGTTACCTGACTGTCGATGACAGTCACCAACGCATGACCATCTAGCGTCAAACTCACGCCGCTGTAATCGCTCAGATCGTTGGTCACTCGAGTAATCTGATCGCTGGCGAGGTCCAGACGCCAGATCTGCATCGGCTCCGACAAGTGTTGGCGACCAGTCACTACCAGGCCAGTGCCATCTGCGAGCCATGCTAGATGACGTACGGAGGCCCAGCGTTGTGTGCCGAGACGACGTTGGTTGCGGTCGTTGGTTTGTACGCCAGTCAACTGAACGTACTGACCTGCCGCGTCAGACGTCCCAACGGCACAGGCAATGGTTTTACCGTCGGGCGACCAGGCTGGCGTGCCAGGAAAGGCAACAAAGAAATCCGGCTGCTGCCGAATGGCTAGCTCGTGTGCCTCACTACCGTCCGCGTTAGCGACCACTAGCAAGCTCTTCCCAACAGAAGAGTGAATTTCAATGAAAGCGAACTGACTACCGTCCGGCGCAAAAGCAATTGTCGAACCTGGTACTACCGGAAGATGCTGCGCGACACCGCCGAGTGTAGGGACTTTCAAAAGTTCAGTATCAGTCTTCGACTTGTCCCAACGAAAGCAATAGAGGTAGCTGCCATCATGCGAAAACGTCAGTCCTTCATAGGTAATGTTGACGGGCGGAATGATCTGCAGCGTGGCTGAGGTAGCGACCTGTTTGACCCAGAGGCTCTGTCCGTCTGCCTCATCAAGTACATAGGCAGCGTAACGACCATCGGGGGCAACCGCGGCGACCACTGCGTTACCACTCGTGCTCAGACGATTCACATTCATCGTTTCAAAGGGACTGAGTCGAGCGCCACGGTTGGTGAGCCGCGAAATGGTGAGTCCGCCAAACGCGATCAGCGCCAACACTGAAATCAGACTCGCGAGAGCAACTGACTTATGGCGCTTTACTTCTTCGATCAGGTATTCGGTGGTTCCGGTGGTGCGGCCCCGAACACTTTGGTCAGTACCGGGAACTGGTTGAGTGCCTTCGGTGGGGATGGTACGTGAGTTGTTTGTGTTGCTCTCACGCGTGCCTCGACTGGGGCCTTGCCCCTGAACGTCCAACAGCCGCTTCAATTCGCGCAGGTCTGTTAGCAATTCACTGGCGGTTTGGTAGCGTTGAGCGCGATCTTTTCTGAGCGCGTTAGCAACGAGTGTAAGCAGTTCTTCCGGCACTGCTGGTTCATAATGTGCGAGAGAAGTAGGCGATTGATTAAGAATCGCGGCGAGTGTGTCGCTTGAAGTTGTACCCGAAAACGGAGGACGGCCAGCAATCATCTCGTAGAGCACCACGCCAAGGCTGAAGAGATCCGTCCGTTCATCGACGGCTAGTCCTCGCGCCTGTTCAGGCGACATGTAGGTGATCGTGCCCATCACTATGCCCGGATCAGTCTTTATGTCCAGAGTAGAACTCCTTTGGTCTATCGTCGGTTTCTCGGCGAGTTTTGCAATACCAAAATCCAGGACCTTCACGTAGCCGTCTGGGCGCAACATGATGTTCTCCGGTTTGATATCCCGGTGGACAACTCCGGCTGCATGAGCAGCGGTGAGGGCAGCGCTGATCTGTTCAGCAATCTCAACAGCCTCGGCCATCGTTAGCGAAGAGGTTTTTAGGCGTTGTCGCAAAGTTACGCCCTCGACATATTCGCTCGCGATGTACTGCCATTGATCTTCTTCGCCAATGTCGTAAACAGTGACAATGTTTGGATGGTTCAACAGCAACACGGCACGTGCTTCCTGTTTGAACCGACGCGCGCGCTGTGCATTATGTCCGAAATAATCCCGTAGGAGTTTCAAGGCAACGCGACGCCTTGTTCGCATATCTGTTGCCAGGTATATCTCACCCATGCCGCCGGCGCCGATCGACGACAGGACCTGGTAGTGACCGATTGTTTGTCCCTCCATTTGCGCTGGACGATCGCCGGCGATTGAACCTGCGGCCACTCTCAGGGCGGTTGTGTTAATGAAATCGCCGGCCCGTTCCTCAGCGTTTAGTAGGGCTTCGACTTCTTTAAGTAGTTGCGAATCATTGGCGCACGCTTCGTGCAGGAACTGCGAGCGCTCCTCCGGACTCGAGCGCGTTCGCGCAGCGTGAAAAACATCTTCTATCTTTTGCCAGCGTTCCGGAGTCATGGAGAAAGATGTTCAGGTCGTTACCGCGTTGTACAACCAGGCCCTGGCCGTGGTCCAGTCACGCTTCACTGTGTTAACAGAGACGCCCAATACCTCGGCTGTCTCCTCCACACTCAAACCACCGAAGAACCGGAGTTCGACAACCCGCGCTTTGCGATCATCAAACCTGGCCAGTTCCTTGAGCGCATCGTCCAACGCCACCAGTTCAGCCGAACGATCACGGGCCATATACATCGCCTCACCCAACGTCACTTTGCGTGGGTCACCGCCTCGTTTTTGGTAGCCACGGCTGCGCGCATGGTCCACCAGTACGCGTCTCATTAATTGCGCAGCGATAGCAAAGAAATGAGTGCGGTTTTGCCAGTGCACCTTCTGATTGACCAGCCGTAGGTAAGCCTCATCAACCAGCGCTGTGGTTTGTAACGTATGGCCGGGGCGCTCGCGGCTCATGTAACGGTGAGCTATGCGATGAAGTTCGTCGTAGATGATAGGAACGAGGCGGTCGTAGGCGGCCGCATTGCCATTGCTCCAATCCAGCAGCAGTGCGGTCACTTCTTCTGTTAACGGAGTCGACATCGAGGCACCGGCGCGTGTGCAGTTGCGAGGTCAGTCGGGAGGCCAAATTGTAGCACCGTTTTAGTTTAGGGCGGGCCGTCACCTTAAGGGAGAACGGCGAGAATAAGGAACCGGGAGCAATAGCGACCGGATGCTCCGCTCCACTCGACGAATTGTTAGGGCCTTTTAGGTTGTTCGTAGCTTGCGGTCGCTACCGCTCCCGGTTCTCTAAAAATTTTTTCTAGCCTGATGGGCCCTCCGGTAAGAAATTCTCGCGTCTAGGGTCATGGAAAACTTGAGCGCGGTGCACGAGGTTCTCACCAGGCCGTCTTACCGCGACACTAAATCAGCAAAGGAGAAAACCATGACCACTATTCGCTCCAATACGGCAAAATTCACCGTAGTTCTCACCCTCGGCCTAGTAGCTGTAACACTCTCGACCTGGAAAGTGGCCCGAGTGCGCGCCTTCAACCCCCAGCCTGACCCGCCAGGAAAGTTTTTGATGGTTGGCCTTACCGCAGGACAAACGCTGCGTCTGAACGTTGTAAATCTCAACACTGATCCCGAAAGGCAGATACCACCTCCCTGTCGTGTCGTGTTGAGCTTCCGAGACGCCGCTGGCCACGTGATTGACGATCCCAGCGGGCAACCAATTCGTCGGACGGTGGAGTTGCTGGCTGGTGAGTCAGCCTCGCTCGATCTCAACGGCGATCAACTCGGCGGCACTGGCGATACCCTGCTAACCCGATTTGAAGTTCGTCCGTTTGTGCGTGTGCTGTTTCAACCGGATCCGGGTAATCTCCCGCCTCCCTGCCGGGCCAACGCTGAAGTCTTCGACAATTCGACGCTACGGACCAGCTTATTAGTCCCGGGAGGCAACTAGATCTAGTTATCGTGCCCAAAACTTTCGAGCGCCTCGCAAGCTGTTCGCTACGAAACCTCAACCAAAAACAATCCTTACAAACCAAAGGAGTACGATCATGAAAATCACCGGCACCCTGTTCCAGATTACGGACCTGGTCCGCTTCGTAACCAGTTTCATCAAGAACCACAAGCCCGATCCGAAAAGCTTTAAGCCTTTCGATAGCGGCGCGGTGTTTCTGAACACTGACTTCCCACTCGGCTTCAATCCCCCGAGCTTCGCTACCAACATTTTCACGAGCAGTTCAGTAGACCACAACGGTAATTTCAGCCTATCGGTGCCGCCCAATCTGCCAAATACAGTAAAAGGGTTTCTCAACGCAGCTCGACTGGTTGATGTGCCGTCAATACCAGGTGTTCCCAAGCTCCCCAAGCTTCCTTCAATTATCTATCGTTCCGCGCCCTTTAAGCTCAGTGCAGTTACCAACCATCCCCAGGAAATCTTCGTGGCCCATACCCCGATCACAAATGCTCAGGGAATCAGTCAGCAGCAAATCGACCAACAAGTTGATGCGGCGCGCCATGAGTTCAACCAACTCGATACACTAAGTGCCTTCATTACTGATTCCGCGTTGCATTTGGTGGGAACGGGTTTGGGGAACAGTTTGAAGATCATGTTCGACATCAACCTATTTCCTGCCACTGGTTCATCCCTCTCAGACTTCATCGACTTCGACCTGGAGAATGTGGACATTGATCTGCCCGGACCTGACTTCATTACCGGCCTTTGCATCAGTGAAGACGAGTTGACGCAACGTCTGCATCAAGCCGTTGGGGAGTTGGTCGATCAGTTCAACCCGGTTATCAAAGACTTAGTAATCAAGGCTATAACCGATGGTACCGGAGTGGATCCGCAAACTGGCGGGCAATTCTTTGATCAGAAGATGAGTATGACCTTTGAGACAATCCGTCATCCGGTGGTCAAGACGACGGACATTGGGTTTCAGAATCTCAAGGTAAAAATTCGCGCCCTGGTCCCCGATCCTTTCATCGGTATGCCACGGACACTATTTAGTTAGCCTCTTTGGAGTGCGGCCGACTTGTCGGCGCTTTGTGATCTAGCAACTCCGATCACAAAGCGGTGACGAGTCACCGCACTCCAACATTTGGCTTCCAGAGTTTGACTTGAGCAGTGTCTTCAGTCTGTTCTAACAGTTCCTGAATTGTTAACTGCAGCGTGGGGTGAATGAGATGAGGCGCCAACTCATTTAAGGGCACGAGCACAAAACGCCTGAGATGCAGTCTTGGATGGGGTAGTTTTAGGAACTCAGTGTTGCTTAGCGCGTCTTTGCAGATCAGCAAATCCAAATCAATCGTTCGCGGACCAAGCGGCACTTCACGCGTCCGTCCCAGGGCATACTCGACGCGCAACAGGCGCGCCATTGCCTGCTCAGGCGCGGGGAGCGTAGACCCTCTCAATTCAGCCACCATGTTCAGAAAGCTCGGTTGATTCGGATTATCAACCGGCTCTGTCTCATAAACACTCGAAAGGCGAATTACCTCGAGCCCCGCCGCTAACATCCCGCGCACAGCCAGTAGCAGGTAACCTGCCCGATCGCCAAGGTTTGAGCCCAGCGAGACGTAAGCATTTTGATTTTCGATTCTTGAGTTTTGATTTTTGCTTGTCACGGGAACGAGTTCCAGTATTTATATTGACCGGTTAGCTATTGGTGGTCAGTAACCAAGAATCGGCAAGCATCATTCTGTAGTATAGAATGGCCTCTGGTAAACGGAGGATTTCTGATTTTTGCGTGGCACAGTGATTCAGCCTTTAGATTTCCTCAACAGTCCCAAATTCAAGAGTCAAGCAAGAATCGGCAATCACAAATCACCCAATGTCCCAACTCCTGACCCTGCTCTGGCTCAAATGGACTTTGTTTCGCAACTCCATGCGATCATCAAAGGCGGTGGTAAACCAGCTGGCAACCGTGGTTGGGATGCTCGCCGCACTGGCCCTGGCCCTGGTGGTGGCGACTGGCCTGGGCGCGGCGGCTTACTTCGTGACAAGTCCAACAGCAGGAGAGGTGTTCCGCCATTCAGTGAGTACTGCCGCCCGGCAATCCCCAACTGTTGAGCCTGCCACACTGCCAAAAGCGGAATTCATCTTTTTCTCCATCCTGGCCTTCTTATACTTGATGTGGGCCACTGTGCCGCTCAGCATTGGCAGCAGCAAACAATTCGACGCGGGCCGACTCCTGATGTACCCGATCAGCCTGGGTAAACTGTTTGCCATCGACTTCATTAGTGAGCTGACAACACTACAGTCTGTGTTTGCGATACCCGCGATCCTGGCTATGGGTATCGGTGCTGGCCTGGGTCGCGGCAATTTAGCGTTGGGTCTCATAGCAGTCGTCCCCGCGGCCCTGTTTGGGATTGCTTTTTCGAAATGGCTCTCGACGATGATCGCCACTCTGTTCCGCCGCAAGCGGGCACGCGGTGAGGCGGTCCTGGCTACCGTGGGGGCAGTGGCTGGTTTAGGAGGCGCCATCGCCGGACAAGTTGCCCCGCTGGTGTTTAAGCACGCCGAGTCGTTAACGGCCTTACGCTGGACTCCGCCTGGGGCGGCGGGATTCATCATGGCTGTCGGTAGTCCGGCAGAGCCGTTCACCTATGGATTGTTTCTACTGCTGATTTGCGGCTACTCGATCCTCTTGATCTTCGCAACCTATTGGATTGCTCGTCGCTCCGCCCTTGGACTTGGCGGCGGTAAACAACAGAAAGCCCTGGCGACCAATGCAAACCTGCCGGCTTACACGGGTTGGGAATTGCCGCTTGTCTCGCCGGAATTGTCGGCACTTATCGAAAAGGAATTGCGTTATGCAATGCGCAATGCCCAACTGCGCATGATGGCCTTGATGCCACTGATCCTGGTGGTCGTGAGATTTGTAAATTCAAGAAGGTTCAGCGGAGTAAGACCAAGAGCGTCGAGCCAACCGAACGCGTTTCTCACCTATGGCATGGGATGGATTGTGGCTGCCGGCGTGTTGTATGTCTTTCTCATTCTCGCCGGCTTGGCCTGGAACCAATTCGCGTTTGAGGAAGGTGGGATGCGGACGCTGATTCTCGCCCCGGTTGAACGACGCCGTATCTTGATTGGCAAAAACATTGCGGTAGTAGTCTTAGCCCTGGTGTTCTCAACCATGCTGGTGTTGATCAATGGTCTCGTCTTCCGTGATCTCACACTTGACTCGATACTTTTTGGGGCTCTTAGTTTTGTAGTTTTCGCCTCTCTCATGGCGATTATTGGGAACTGGTTTTCAATTCGGTTTCCTAAACGAATGCAATTTGGCAAACGCCTCAACGTCTCGGGTGTTGCCGGCATTATGCTTATCCCCATGATTCTATTGCTGGGAACGCCACCTGGATTGGCTGTTTTCGCTGGCTACTACACGCATAACTTGGTCGTCGAGTATGCTACACTCGCGTTGTTCGCAGCGCTTTCGTTTGGGCTATATCTTTTGCTGATCAATTTTCAAGGTCGGTTACTTGCACGCAGAGAGATCGAGATACTCGAAGCGGTGCGAGAACCAACGGATGAGTAAGTACGATTCTTTAGTCCAGTGATGCGAGCTCGCTAGAATCGCATCCGGGCGGGTGAGAGCCCCGTCACTACACAAATGGCTCGCAGAAGATTTCGCAGCAACCAGCGACACGAACCCGTCACGGAACGTTCCTTCCAGGAATACATCCTTTCCACTCCTGCACCACAAACTTCCCGCACCGAATTACTTCGTCTCGTTCGCGGGGGTGAAGACACATATCTAGAACTCAAGGTAAAACTCTCCAATACCGAAAAGGTCGCCCAGGAAATTGTGGCCCTCGCGAATACTGGCGGCGGACTCATCGTGTTTGGAGTGAACGACCAGTTGCGCGTTGAAGGTGTCGACGATCCGGAAAAGGTGCAGGAAGAACTGGTCAGGATTTGCCGCGAAGACATTCAACCGCCGCTGTTACCCTATATTGATCGGGTAGCCCTGGATAACGGCCGCCGGATCGTTGCCCTCGACGTCGATGGTAAACGTCGCCCTTACCGGACGACGGATGGTCGCTTTTATATTCGCATCGGTGCGGAAAAGCGGGAGGCTTCCAGAGAAGAGCTTTCGGCTTTACTGGATGAGGCGCGGCCCATCAGATACGAAAGCGTGCCTGCGTTGGGCGCAACCATGAGTGACATTGATGAGGCGCATTTCTGGAGTTACCTGCGTGAGT
The DNA here is from genome assembly GCA_035263325.1 of Pyrinomonadaceae bacterium. Lineage (GTDB taxonomy): Bacteria > Acidobacteriota > Blastocatellia > Pyrinomonadales > Pyrinomonadaceae > PSRF01. The sequence goes on from DATFRK010000130.1 coordinate 10,001, forward strand.
TCGAGGGTGGACCATTCGAGGAAGCGACTGCGATAGGCTATCCGACTAGCGAAGTACTTGAACGCGATTTATTGCTCGCCACCAAATATGGACACGATGTAGTGCCGACTGTAGCCGGTCTGCTCTTGTTCGGCCGGGATGAACGGGTGGCGGAACTGTTGCCGCGTGCTGCTGTGGTGGCCACTCGCTTTTCGGGAGACTCTTTGCAGGCGCCGATTGTCGAACGCGAAAGGCTGACCGGAAATCTACTTACGCTGTACGAATCGCTGGTGCGCTTCATCACCCGTTACAGCGATCTGCACGACGTGCGACCGAGGGCTGTTGGCGAACACCTTCACGACCAATCACCAGTTCCGGCCCGGGCCAACTATCATCGGGGCGCGGTATTGGAAGCACTGGCAAACATGCTGGCCCACCGAGATCTTGCTTTGCGTGAGCAGTCGAGCAAACTACACGTTTTTGACCACTCACTGGAATTTGTAAACTCACGTCGCAGCGCCGGCTTCTCACCGGTGGCGCAAAAGGCTATTCGGTTTGGAGTCCCGCAACGACTCAACCCACAACTTGCGTCGCTGCTGACAAACCATGCGTATGGTTTGAAACTACCACTTCGTGGTCTACCTCGTTTACTGCAAGAGTCACGACGCTTCGCGAATCGCGGGGCCGAGATTGTGGCTTTTAATGATGAGTTTAGGCTCCACCTCTACGGAGCGTGAGGGTTTCCGATTGTCGATTGCCGATTTTTCATTGGTGTTCATTCGACTAATGAGACACAAGTCGATCGCGTTTTTGACTTTGCTGGTTTTCTTTTTTGTTTCGTTCTTAGTTGACGGACAAGGAAGGGACGAACGCCTCCATCCGTACCAATATCTAATTCCTCAGGGGTATGTTGGTTGGATCCGGGTCGATTTTAACGTCAAGGACGCTCCTCCCTTACCAGTTACAGGCAATTACTACGTACTTAAGATAGACCATACCGGTCGCTTTCAGACCTCAACCTCAGACGCCTATGGACCTCTCGGCGATCTATACTTTTATGAATGCGGTAACGAAAGGGAGAGGTTAGTTATATCCCAGGCGAAAGAGACTGCGTGCCGAATATGGGGCAACTTCGAAGGAGCAGCTACACTCCCGGATGCGACGTCCTACTCTTTCCGATACTTCTTCGTAGGGCCTAAAGAAGAGTATCAAAAATATCAATTCAGCGGCGAAAATCTACCAAACCTGCAACTTGAAAAGGACGGCTACCCAAGAGTGGGATCTAAAGTGGCCGCCGAGTGTGACAGATAAAGACGCACTACTTCGTTGGCGGGCAGAAACAAAATTGCCGATTTCCGATTGGCCCGGAACGCGTGCGGCACAATCGAAAATCGGCAATCGACAATTACTCGCTATTGTCCAGTCTTGTTAGCAGCCGCGTCCGGCTTAGGCGAGTTGTAGAACTGACGCGCCTGCACGACAAATTCCTTGTCGTCGTAAACGCCATCACCATCTACGTCAACCTTCACCACCAGCTTGTGTTGCTTTCCGTCGTGTACATCACCGGGATTGAATCCCAGGCTGTACTGGCTCCGGAGCAAAGCGTTGATACTACTCAGTACTTTTGGCAGTTCGCCCTCGAATGTGACCGGGAAAAAAGCCCCACCTGTTTCCTTGGCGAAGGTTGTTAACGTGTTATCAGCCTGCAGAAAAGTCATTCTGCCGGGGCCGCCGCTAATATCGTCCAAGGCTCCCAGCCGGTCGCCATACTTTTTCTTGAAGAGGTTGGCCGTCCCAATGATATAGACAGGGATGCCCGAGTTCTGCAGCACTTTCCGCGCATCACCGTAGTTGATCCTACTGAAGGTATCGATTCCGGACGCGACCAGAATCACTGCCCGTCGCCGACCTTGAATACTAACCATGCCGCTGTAATCCGCTTTTTCGGCCTTGGAATCCTCGAGCACGACCGCATCACCACGGCCGCCAACAAGCACAAACTTGAGTGCGTCAAAGAGGTTTGTTTCTCTGAAGGCAGGGGTGTTACGGAGCAACAGGTTGATGACCTGGTTGATCCTTGTCGGATCATTGGTGAAATCCGTGAGCGGAGTTGGCCTGATGTCGAAAGCTACTACTGAAACGTAGTCATCGGGTGGCTTGATGAACTGTTGCAGAAACATCGCCGCCGGTCGAATCACCTCGTACGTGCCCGGTTCATACCCGCCGTTACCATAAAGTCCGAAGGCCTCGGTCCACTTACTGTATTCGAGTACCAGGGAGACCGTGATCGGAGCTTCCGGGGTGGAAAAGTTAGTGATTGTTTGCTGCGTGTTATCCGCGAAGATGGCGAAATTAGCCTTCTTGAGACCCGTGACGATCTGGCCGGTTTTCTTGTGATAAACCACTGCGTCAACGTTAACCACGTTGGTGGTGGTGCTTAACTTTTCTAAGTCCTGGGGTGGTTTGCCCTTCAAATCCGGCGGCAGTGGCTCCTGCTGCTCCTCGCCTTCCTTGGTCGTCTGATCCGGACGTTTGTTCTTCTTCTCATTGCTGGTTGGCGGCTGACGGCGAGATTGTGCAAGTACGAGTTGGGCGTCAGTTGTTCCCAGGATGCAGAGAAAGGCCAGGGCAAGACTGAAATACGAATTGCGGTATGTATTGACTCTCATTTGGTTTACTCCAGTGGAACAAGCGAGGAAGGTCAAAGAGCCACGTCGCCCCTGCCAAGGCTCTTTTGTCGATATTCACCTTAGAGGCTTGTCAAGTCTTCTGATGCGCCCACTTGCGCTGAAGTTTACCTACCGCCCCCGTCTAAGGACGGTTCGCTTCAGCTTCTATTACGATGTCATAGCTGCCGGTATTATCGCTGAGATCTCCCTCGTTGACACCCAGGAAGAGGACGCCATCTCGCTGGGCAACAAACTCACGCCGCGGACCAATCAGGAGGAAATCGTCGTTGTCGTCTCCAATAACAGCAATTAGAGCTCCAGTGGCCTCATTCCGCATTAGCTTATCATTGTCGGGAATGGAGGTAACACCTCCCGGTGTGGCAAAACGGCCGCGACCCAGGGAAACTCGCCCCGAAGCCGTAATACGCAGGCGTTGACCTTTCCGCACCACCAGGCCGCTATTTGTCCAGCCGTTGTTCGCGTTGTCAGCCCGCACTGAGACCTTGATAGTGAAAAATGTGGGGGCAGCACTGGAGTTGGTCGGCTGGGGATCAGCCGGCCGGTTGATTGGGATCGTGTTGTCAGACTGATTCGCGGGCCGGCTCGGTTGGGACATGGCCGGGGGCTGGTTGCTGGCGGTGGGTGGCTGGTTGCTGGCGGTGCTCAGGTCGCTGACCTGAGAGGCACCGGGGTTGGAATCGAATTCGATCGATTCAACGTCTTCGACAAACACAGTAGTTTGCCCGCGACGTCCCTTTGCGCCACTGCCAATCAGAATCACAAACTGTTGGTCCTTGAAGCCGATCACCTGGCCGCGGATTACACTGCCATCCTTAAGGCGAATCGTATCGGCAAGAGTTGGAATGGTGAGTGAACCTAAGACAACAATGGCGAGCAAGAGTCGAAATGAGTTCTTCATGATGCTTCTCCCAGGGGCATCCCCGACGCAGGTTTAACAGTAGTCGAATGCTTTTGCAAGCGGGAGAGGTAGCCGAGCGTTTGGATTCGTTGCGGACAGTAAAGGTTGGGCTCATTCTGGTTGCGACTGATTTGATCGCGTTAGCCCGATGGTCTGTTTTTGGCTGGGAGGCAGGGACTCGAACCCCGATAGCCAGATCCAGAGTCTGGAGTCCTACCATTGGACGACCTCCCAGCAGGCGGAGTTGAAATTTACGTTTCGAGGCAGTGGTTGTCAACTAAGCTTGAACTCGATCTGGTCTCTACCTTGAACTTTAATCTCGCGCAAGGCAAAATGAGCGCGATTGATGGCGGCGTACCTACCTGAAGA
>DATFRK010000131.1:0-4196 GCA_035263325.1 Pyrinomonadaceae bacterium
AAGTGGCACTGTCATTAATGCTGCTTGTTGGCGCCGGTCTCCTGTTGAAGAGTTTTGTTCGCTTGTTGCGCAATGATCCCGGGTTCGATGCGTCGCAAGTGATTGCCCTTGACATTCCGCTCAGTCGTCAACGTTACGACACGGATGATAAACAGGCGCGCTTTTTTACTACGCTGGTGGACCAGGCCAGGAATTTACCAGGGGTACAGGCAGCCGCAGTCGTAAACGACCTGCCGCTAGGAAGCTTGATCGATACGCTCAGTTTCAATGTTGCAGGGCGGCCGCCCTATCCACCGGGGGCGACGCCGCAAGCCTTTTACACAGTCGTGAGCCCGGACTACTTCGAGACGATGAGAATTCCCCTAAAGTCAGGGCGGTTATTCTCAGCTCACGATACACGTGATACGGCTCCCGTGATGTTGGTAAGCGAGTCACTGGTGCGGAAGTATTTCAGCTCTGAAAATCCGCTAGGACTTCGCCTTATCCTCGATCCGAAACTACCACCGCTCGAAATCATCGGCGTTGTTGGTGATGCCCGGCGGCTGGCGCTTGATACTCCTGCCGATGCGGAGTTCTATGTTCCTTTTGCGCAGGCCCCAATTCGCCGGATGAATCTGCTGGTCCGGACCACGGCAGCCAACCCGGCGACCATTGTTCCTGCGATACGACAAACACTCGTCGGACTCGATCGTGAGCAAATGATCTGGCAAACGCAAACGCTTGATCAGTTAGTGTCAGCGTCAGTTGCGGATCGCCAGTTTAGCTTGTTGATGCTTGGCTCGTTTGCCGCTTTGGCGCTAATTCTGGCGGCCCTGGGAATCTACGGCGTGATGACATATTCAGTGAGACAACGGACCCACGAAATCGGGATCCGCATGGCTCTGGGGGCAGGCGCACGCGAGGTGCTCCGCCTGGTGATCGCGCAAGGTATGACGCTGACCTTGATCGGCGCCACGATTGGGTTAGCCGGTGCGTTGGCGCTTACCCGGTTGATGAGTGGCTTGCTATTTGACGTCAAGCCGAACGACGTGTGGACCTACGCAGCAGTGGCGATTGGTTTGCAACTAGTAGCCTTGATCGCTTGTTTCGTACCCGCGCGACGAGCTACGAAAGTTGATCCGCTGGTTGCGTTGCGAGACGAGTAGAACCTTTGAGCGTTGTTCTTTGCCAGTGGTCACTGGATGGCGGTTTTGTCGACTATCCAATCTAACGGACCTATTGAAGTCCCGAACTTCGTGTTTGGAGAGTTCTATGCAAGTGCAAACACAAAAAAGCCCAGCTCCAGACAATCAGACTGTGTGGAGCTTTGATCGTTCGCATTCGACGGTGGAGTTTACCGTCAAGAACTTTTTCTTTTTCACCGTGAAGGGCCAGCTCGCGCCTCCGGTGGGCACACTCATAGTCGATGACGCTGACATTACGCACTCGTCAGTGTCGGCCACGATCGAAGCGCAGAGCATCGATACACGTAACAAACAGCGCGACGCGCATTTGTGCGCGCCAGATTTTCTCAATGCGAAGGACTATCCGGAAATTCACTTTGAGAGTTCCAGTGTTGGACCAGGCAACGATCGCGACACGCTGCGAGTAAAAGGGTCGTTGACGATCAAAGACAAGAGCATCCCCGTTGAACTCGAAGTGATTTTGCTTGATCGCAGCCGTTCGCCACGGGGAGAAGAGGTCATCTACTACGTAGCCACGACCAAGTTGGACCGGTTCCAGTGTGGCATTCATTACGGTCGCGGCATTATCGGCCGTCTGTTGCATGTCACCATCAATGTTCAAGCGAGCAGACCCTTGTGATTGCCGATCGCCGATTTCTGATTTGCGATTGTTGCCGGGGGAACGGACCAATCGACAATTGGCAATCGGCAATGTTTAGGCACCGACTGTTTACCTGGCCGGCGGAGGATAACGAATGAATAGTCTCGTCCAGGACTTGCGTTACGCGTTTCGTCTGCTGGTGAAGCAGCCTGGCTTCACCGCGGTTGCGGTCCTCACGCTAGCGTTAGGAATCGGAGCGAATACTGCGGTGTTCACGCTCGTCAACGCGGTCCTGCTAAGGATGCTACCCGTTGCCAAACCGCAGGAACTGGTGGAGTTAACCGCGACGCAGAAAACTGGCCGGGCCATCATTTCGTTTCCCATGTACCGCGACATCATGGCACGGCAACAGGTGTTGACAGATATTTTTGCCACGGCCGGCGAAACACCACTACGTCTGACGGCGCCGCAGGGCAACGAGTCCGTGGAGCTTGACAATATTCGCACAGACTTTGTCACCGCTAACTATTTTGCGGTGCTCGGATTGCAACCAGCGGCCGGCCGATTCTTTACCGCGGAAGAAGATCAGAATCCCAACACTAGTGACACGGCAGGATCCGTTGCCGTGATCAGTTATGGACTTTGGGAGCGTCAGTTTGGCCGCGACCCGGCAGTGCTGGAACGGACTATCCTGGTGCGACGCAGTCCCTGCCGCGTCGTCGGGGTCATGGCGCAAGGTTTTATCGGCGAAGGATTAGGGACCAACACGGATGTTTGGGTGCCACTGACTCCTTTCACCGCGGCCGAAGAACTGGAGAATCGTCGGGGTGTGATTACCTCCTATGTTGGTCGCTTGCGGCCCGGGGTGGACCAGGCACAGGCTCAGAAAGAGCTTACAGTTCTTTATCAACAATTGATCCAGGCTGAACCGATCCAGTCGCCGCGAGACGAACAGCGCCGCGCAACTGCTCTCGATTTCTCGATCGTCCTCAACTCGGCAGCCACCGGACTCGACTATGGCGTGCGGCGAACATTCACCAAGCCGCTCTGGATTATCATGGCGATCGTTGCCCTGGTGCTCTTCATTGCCTGCGCCAACGTCGCCAACCTGTTGCTTTCGCGTGCTGCTGTGCGGCGTAGAGAAATTGCAGTGCGCCTCGCCTTAGGCTGCAACCGGGTTCGCCTGGTTCGTCAGCTGCTAACTGAAAGTCTATTACTCGCACTGCTGGGAACCGTGGCGGGGATCGGTTTTGCCTACTGGGCCAGCCCCGTCCTGGTGCGAATGGTCGAAACTGGTCCACTGCGAGTGCCGGTTGATTTACAGCCAGACGTGCGCGTGCTCACGTTCATTACTGCAGTGACAATCATAGCGGGCCTGGGATTCGGACTTGCCCCTGCCTGGCGATCAAGCACCCTCGACCTCGTGACCGCGCTCAAAGATCAGGGTCGTGCGGGAGTTGGTAAACACACGCGTCAGTATCTGGGTCGCACGCTGGTCGTGGTTCAGGTAGCACTCTCATTGTTGCTGCTGGTGGGAGCGAGTCTGTTGATTAGAAGTGTGAACAATTTGCACTCCATCGAGTTGGGCTTCCGGCCGGAACAGGTGCTCATCTTTGATCTGGCGCACAGTCCGCAGGACCGTGAGCCCGCAGCAATGGCCCATATCACTCGTGAAGTACGCGACCGGGTGCGACAGATTCCGGGCGTGCAGTCTGCCAGTTTGTCCGGGCTGCTGTTGTTTAGTCCGAGTGATATTAGTGCACCGATCAAAATCCAGGACAACGCCGCCAGTCAGCAGGAACCAATTCCGGTCCGTTTCAGCTCCGTTTCTGCGGGCTACTTCGAAACAGTGGGCATGTCGATCATCCAGGGACGCCCCATTAATGATCAGGATTCGGAAAGCTCGCCCTCCGTGGCAGTGATCAACGAATCAATGGCCAGGCAGTATTTCCCAAGTATTAGTCCGCTGGGACGCACCATCGAGATTCCCGGCAACTGGCGCTCTCCGTTCGAAAAATCGCAGGGGAGACCTATTGAGATCGTCGGGGTCGTGCGCGATTCCAAGTACAACGATTTGCGTGCTGAGGTGAAACCGATGTTTTACCTCTCGCTGTTGCAGATGCCGCGTAGTTTGCGTTCGCTGGAAGTGCGCACCAGCGAACGGTCGTCCGCATTAGCACCGCGTATACGCACGGAGCTGTTGAGTGTGACGAAAGACATAATGATTCGCCGTGTTATCCCGTTATCGGAGCAGGTTGATCGGACTCTCGCGGGGGAGCGCATGATCATGACGCTGTGTACCTTTTTTGGTGTGCTGGCGTTGTTGTTGGCGAGTGTGGGTCTCTATGGAGTTATCTCGCACTCGGTGGTCCAACGAACGAACGAGATCGGCATCCGCATGGCGCTGGGCGCCACCGGACGCAGCGTCATGG
>DATFRK010000132.1:0-3975 GCA_035263325.1 Pyrinomonadaceae bacterium
GAGCCGAAGGGGACCACTGGACCTCCGAGGTTGCCGCCATAATTTTGCGTGCGGTTCAAAACTCGCGGCAACCCTTGCGCATTTCGCGTCCAATTATTCGCGTTAAACTGTTCGCTTTGTGGCTCGTAGAAGAGGCTGCCATGATATTGGTTCCCGCCACGTTGGGTAGTGACCTTGATGTTCGCGCCGCTCTGCGCGCCTGAATCAGCCCCCATGCCGCCGAGTTCAACTGAGAGCTCGCCGACGGCGCCCAGCCGAACGGGCACGGTCATGAAGAAAACTGTACCGCCGCTTTTGAACCCATTCGACGCGTCGTTGATTCCGTCCACCGTGACGTTCACAGCGCCACCAGGCAGATTGTTGTAACGGGTGCTGCCACCGGTGGGAGGCATTGCTCCGGGAGCCAGTCTGGCGAGAGCCAGGACGTTGCTGCGATTAGCCACCGGCAAATCCTTGATCGTATTTTGATTCAAGGTGGCGGTGACTAACTGCGCGCTAGTTTCGAGAGCCTGCGACGCCCCACTGACAACGGTGACAGTCTCAGTCGGCTTGCCAACCTCGAGATTAACCTTTACGTCCGTCGTCTGGTTGGTAGACACGTTAACGTTAGGTATGAGAGCGCGCTGAAACCCATCCCTGGTGACAGTAATCTCATAAGCGCCATTAGCCAGATCGGGAAAGAAAAAGGCACCGCCATCATTCGAAGTAGTTTCCTTGGTGATTCCCGTCTTCGTATCCTTCAAGACAACTTGAGCATTGGGCACTACAGCACCAGTTGGATCGAGAACCGTGCCGGAGATCTTTCCCGTGATTCTTAACTGGCCCAGTACTGTCTGTGCTCCCAGCAACAAAACGGCCACGGCCGCAATCATGATGAGCCTTGTAACGCGTTGACGCTTCATAGTTCCTCCTAAGGAAAGGCACCCCCGAGTTTCCACCCGGGATGCAGGAGTTTGATAGTGTTGCTTCGACTCTCCGCGAGGGTGGTGCCTGAGAGCCATCAAGTTTGTCCTAAAAGTCAGCCCACAGTTCAATATCGGTCGGGTCCGCAAGTGGCTGCACACGCGCGCAACCTCTCCGGTGACATGGAACGGGGAACAGCTAAGTCTTACAGTTGTTACGTTTCAGAGGTTTGGACGCCGTTCTAAATGCGGGGCGGGAGAACCACTTCAAGCACAGAAATGATTCTTGCCGGGGGAATTTGAATCCACCTTGTGGCCGCCTAAGAAGGCTACCGAACCATTAGATTTCCAACCTGAGTCGCCGCAACTTAGCTCAACTTCAAGGAAAATGTCAAGAAAAGTTTTGCGAAAACAGCGTGTGCGAGCAGACTCAATGCTCAAATTCCATTTAAATGGACATGAGGGATTTCCGATTACCAATTGCCGATTTTGTTCGCCTCGGGAACGAACCAATCGCCAATCAGCGGTCACCAAACGGCAAAGCCAAGCAAAAATCGGGCAATCGGCAATCGAAAATCACTTTACTTTCCACTCCTGGATGCCGGCGGACCACCCCTGTTGCAGCGTCACTTCCAGCCTCAAGCCCGTGGTGGTGACGGGATTGAAAGTGACCTGGTTGTAGCGATCCTTTGCCGTACCGAATGGACCATTGCTCGTTACTACTTCCCAGCGATCTCCATTTCTGTAGAACAAACGCCACGAAGCGGGGACCCGGCACTCTCCCGTACCGGTATCGTCAAACCAGTAAACTTCTGCCTGTGAGACCTTGGCCGGCGACGCAAATGCATACTCTACCCATTCGGTAGTTCCCTTCCTGGGCCACCAATGGAAAAAAGAATTAGACGGGTCATTTGAAGCAAGGGGCTCGGCCTGGTCGTTGATCGTACGCGGATTCTGGCCCCCGGAAGTGGTCACTGTGCTGGTCGAAGCAACGGTTGGGAACGCCAAGGGGCGCGTGCTAGCCGCATCGCGAGGCAGCCAAACGATCATTTCGCCGCCCCCGCGATTGGCCCAGGCGTAATAAGGTATGGCTGTGAAGTCCTGATCTTTTTTTACGACGTTACCTTGTTCGTCATAACTCAAACTCGTGGCCCTGGCCTTGACTACCTCGACTCCATTCAACAGATCACTACGAAACTCAGCACTCAACTTTGTATCGTCGGCGATAAACAGGTTTCGCACCCGGCCACCGGGGTTATCGGGCCATTCAGCGGCATAAACAATTGGACCACGCTGGAACGCAATGCGACCTCGATCTGCCTGAACTTCGTCGTTGGCTATCACGCGCCGAACCGGCATCGGTAGATTGAGTTCAATCACATCACCTTTGCGCCACTGCCGGGTCAACGCTACGTATCCCTTGTCGATCGTTAGCGGCATAGACTTGCCGTTCACTTTCAACACCGGCGGGTCTTCCACCTTGTCAACATAACGGTACAGCTCACTCGGCACCGGCTCGTTGCGGGCCCAACCTGGAATGCGAACGTTAATCGTCAGCTTGCTGCTGCGATCAGGAGTAACCATGATCTTGACTCCGCCATCCCACGGATAACGGGTGTCCTGGACCAGTTTAAGTGTTCGGCCATTGTCTAATTTGATATCGGCAGAACTGCCGATAAAGAGGTTGACGTAAACCGCGTCGCCTCGTTGCGCGTAAACATAGCCTGGCAACGACGGCAAGAACCGCGTGATATTGCCGGGGCAACAAGCAACCCCAAACCAGGGACTGCGCTTGTGTTGGCCGGCGGATTCGAGCGGATTGGGATAGAAGAATGATTTGCCGTCGAGGGAAACGCCGGAAATGAGACCGTTGTAGAGCGTGCGTTCGAAAACGTCGATGTACTTGGCATCGGCATGCAGCAGGAAGAGTCGTTGATTCCAGTAGTCGTTACCGACTGCGGCACAGGTCTCGTTATAAGCGGTCATATTTGGCAGTTCATAAGCCTTGCCAAACGCTTCACCGGCACCCGTAGCCCCGATGCCACCGGTGATGTAGAGCTTCTTGTTGGCCACGTCGCCCCAAATCTTATCGATGGCGTTAACGTAAGATTGATCTCCAGTGAGCGCGGCAACATCGGCCATACCTGAATACATGTAGGTAGCTCGGACCGCATGACCGACGGCCTCAGTCTGGTCAATCACCTTAGCCTGCGCCTGGTTATAGGATCGGCCGGCGCCGCGCGAACCGTCCGGACCACGGGCGTCGAGGAGGAATTTCGCCAGGTTTAGATAACGTTGATCGCCTGTTGCGCGGTAAAGCTTGGCCAGACCCATTTCCGTAATCTGGTGGCCGGGCCAAATTGATTGTTTGCCTGGGCCAAAGGTTTGATCCAGCAGGTTGGCACTCTTCAGAGCGATGTCGAGTAAGGTTCGCTTCCCTGTCGCCTGATAGTGGGCCACGGCCGCTTCGTAAAGATGGCCCAGGTTGTATAACTCGTGGCTGTTGATTCTTTCCAATTGCCAACGTTGGGTACCGGCCCAGGGATGCGGATGTTGGGGATCGATCGTGCGCGTCGTGTAGAGATATCCATCCGGCTCCTGGGCGGCGCCAATCTTGGCGATCAGTTTGTCGAGATACGCGTCTAGTTCAGGATCAGGATGCACATTGAGTGCATAGGCTGCGCCCTCGAGAACTTTATAAACGTCTGTGTCGTCGAATGGGTATCCCGGTGGCGTTCTATCGGGAACAGCCTCGCCACGGAGCACGGCAGCGGCGCGCTCGAAGTTGTAGATTCGTTTGGTTTCTTCATCCTTCTTGAAGGCAAAAGGAATAGTCACGGAGCGATTGATCTCCAATTTCGGCGCCCAAAATGCATCGGTGAAGTGCACAGCGGTGAAAGGTACAGGCTTGACGGGATAGTCTTTCGCGGGTGCAGTGGTTGCGGCGGAGATAGTTTGTGGCTTGGTCTGACTCAAACCCGATTGAGCGCGATAGCATAAGGCCAAAGTGATAAGTAAAAGGTAGATAGTGATAAATACTCTTCGCTGATTCATAGTGAACTCAACCTCTCAT
>DATFRK010000133.1:0-4807 GCA_035263325.1 Pyrinomonadaceae bacterium
CGCGGCAGCTTCCTGAGAGTTAAGTACCGGAATGATTTCAAAGTCCGCCAGGTCGTTCCAGCAGGCAGTCCATTCCGCAAACAGATTCGGGTCATCCGTTTCCATCACCTGGAAGCAGCGCTGCAAATCCTGGTCGATCCAGCTCGATACAAACGACAAGCCTTCAGGCAACATGCGGCCGCGTTCGGCAAATCGCTGATAGATTGCAGCGACGTCCTTAAAATGTTCAATTACCATGAACTGCATAAGAATCTAAAGCAACAGCATGTCAATCCGATGTGCGTGCACCGTGGTTTCACACTCGGACCATGCAAAAATTGTAAACTTGCCGTCCTGCGACGCCACCAGGGCAATTGCATCTCTTTGATCGTGGACGAACTGCGCCGCCGACAGATGCCTCGTGCCACCCAACTCCAACGGATGGACCACTGAAGCGCTGCCATCGATGACTGGCTCGGTAATGATCACCTGTTCGATACGAACGCCACCATCCCGACGGGCGATCTTTGCGCCAAACGACAGCAATTCATATTGATCGGTCATCAACGCCGCCCCGTCGACCGCCGTTAGGCCCGCGATCGCGTCAACGGCATCGATAAATGCCTCTTGCCACGTTTGTTGACTTTTCTGCTGCGGATCCTTGCGCATGAGTTCAGCAAGTTCCGGGTAATGAGGCGACACCAGGTAGGGAATGGGCTGCAAAATCGACTCGCGCCAACGTTCGGAATCTTGCGGCACAATGAGCAGTGATCCACCACGGCCGTGGGCACGCATGGAAACAGCGAGCTGCATCAGCACGTTGATGGCTCCGTTGTCCAGTTCTTGTGAGCCGAACGAGAGCAATTTTGTAATCAACGAAGGACAATCAGGCAGTCGGGTGCCTTTCTCATCCACCAATTTTATTTCGTCACCTTTGAGTACTACGACGTTGGCATACTTTCCCGTGTCCTGTCGGCGCCGATACTTGACGACCAGCAGACCAGGTTCAACTACTTCCAAAACAAAACAGAGACGGGGAATCGTGCGTGTCGTGCCCCAGATCCGCAATTCATCCTGCTGTGGCCAAACGCCGAGATGAATTCCGGGTCGTTCGACAGCTGGCGCCAGGCGCGCGAGTACGTGTGGTGTCAGTGGCAGTTGTCGTTCGAACTGAAGTGGGTTGCCCGCTTGCTCGGGTGAGAGGAAGGCCAGCGATATCTTGGGCGAGTATCCTTCTTCACGCAGCAAACTAGCCCACAAGGCCGTGTCAATAATCGTTTCGATCGCCTGTGCGCCTGGTGCGACGGCGAGATTGTGGGTGTCCAATTGCGCGGCGGCGCCAATGTGACGCGCGAAATATGCTTCAAGTGTGCCGGAGACTGTGTGGGCGGTTGGATATGCTGGTCCTGACATGCGCTCTCAACTCTAACTATTTTGGCGGGGTAAAGATGTCGGTCAGAAACTCCTTTGTGCCTGCGGGCCCGGTCATTTCCAGCCATATCGGTCCGTCGCTTGGTTCTACCGTAACGCGAAATCTGAGGAAGGGGCAACACTGGTGTTCCACTTCCACCAGCTTAGCGAGCTCCGCTATCCACCGAGGGTCTGCGGGAAATCGGTAGGAAAAACCATTATCTAATTCTCGCTCTTCCAGTACTGCCGAGCGCACATCGGCCAGGATCGTGCGCCTCCGTTCGTGTAGTTCGGCGGGCATCAGGCTACAGGCTACCGGAAGATCGGTTTTCATTGGTGGCAGTTCGTCAGGCAATAAGAAGCAGACTCTTCAGCTGGGTAGCGGTCTGGAGACGTCCGAGCACTCAATCTATCATTGTCCCCTACCCTTAGGTTGGGGATCAACGGGCGTCAAAAAATTTACGAAGCCATTTTAATTGGTTACGCTATTTTTCTGACTCTGGTGCTCCCCAACCTAAAGGTAGGGGGAGAATCAGAGGTTTCACGCCGATTGGCTAACTTGGTCGCCACTGCTGCAAACTCTCTATTCCGCGCTCCCAATCACCCCGCGGCAATTATCTGCTCCACAACCGCACACAAAGCTTGAACCTGATCCATCTGAGCCATAGTTGCTCGTGATCTCCTCACCGGAGGCAATCGCGCGAATCGCCACGTCACAGAAGTCTCTCACTTCTGTATTGTTGTTGCAGCTGTGGTTCACGTAGCGTTCCGGCGGCTGAACGATCATGATCCGATCTTCATCAAACGGGTGAAGATATTTGCGTTCGTTTGCCGGCAGCGAGTCGAGTAACCCTCTATCGAGGAGTTGCGATACATCCCAACGCAGGACGATCTCGCCCGCCGCAAAGGGGCGCAACGCGTAAAGACCCTGGCCTTCAATTTGCGACGGTCTGATTTCTACTGAGTCCATCATTCTGTTTAGCGACGCCTTGGGCGGTTCAACTAGCACTGAATACTGACGCTATTAACGCGTCGCTACCGCTCCGGGTTCTCTTAGGCGGAGAGCAATCGCCAGGCCCATGATGAAATAGAACACCATGACGACCTCCGAGTCGCCCCAGTTGTAGTGGACCAGGCCACTGGTGATGAAGCCTGCCAGTCCTCCTAGGGCGCCAAGCGCGATGCCGCGATCAATCCAACTACTCTGATCCAGCCAGACAATCATGTTCCCTGGCAGGCCGCTTGAAACATCGCCGTTCGTTGCTTTCGCGGACACCGTCTTCAGCGCCAGCTGGTGCCACAACATGCGGGCATAGAGTCCCAGGAGTATCAGCCAGGTGATCAACGCGGGCACGCCGCGCTCCAGCGCAATCTGTAAAAGGTCCGAGTGCATGTGGCCAGGAGGCAAACGTCCGTGATCAAACAAGCCCCACTCACGCCAACGACTCTTGATTGAATCCATGCCGACACCGACCAGCAGATGTCGGGGTTTGCTGATCAGCAGGTTGAACCCTTCTCGCCAAACTGTCTCACGCCACGTGGTTGACTGATCACTGGCATCAAGCAAGCCCACGTTGCGCTGGTGCTGTAAAAAAAGGAGCCCGCCCAGCACTAGCGGGATCGCACAAAGGCCGGCCAGGAGGACCATACGACGAGAAACGCTGAGTAACAGCATTAAGGCGGCAGACACCGTGAAACCAACCCACGATGCCCGGGTGACTGTCAGCGCGAGCGCAAACAACAATCCAGCCTGGACCAGTAAAAGCAAAGCAGCGGTCGCGCTTCGTTTTGCCGGCACGGTGAGAAACAGACCAAGGGCCAGTGAAGCGATCAGTTGGAGTACCTCGGCGTAAGTGGTCCAATGGTCGAAGAATCCAATGGCCCGCCAATCACGCCCTCGTGACCAACTAGCTATTCCTAATTGCTCCAGGCTGCTGCTTCCGGGTAGCAAACGGCCGCGTGGTACTTCGAACGTTGGCATCCATTCGACCCGGTAAATCCTTACCTTTGCCGTCGCTGATTTTGGATCGGCGGCGAGTGCGGCGGCCAATTCGTCGGGATTGGAAACCCTCTGGTTGTCGACTTCCCACACGATGTCGCCGCTGACAATGGGCGCCGGTTGAATAATGGTGCGCGTCCGGTAGACAGCCTTGGCCAGGGGACTTTCGCTGCTGACGCCATTCACTTTCACACCTTTGCCGACTGCGAGCCGGCCGGCCGTCAGGAAGACGTTAGCCATGCACGAAACGATCAGTGCGAGCGCCAGCAGCCGCACCAGTCGCGGCGAGCGGATGTTTTCTGCGACCAGGTAGACGACGGTAAATAAGCTAGCGGCCCGCAGCTTGCCAATGGAGACGAGCGGCGCGTAGGAGAATAAAGCCGATAAACCACTGAGGATGAAGAAGCCGAGCAAGGCATAGTCCAGCGGAGTGCGATAGAGACGTGGCCGCGGGTATACGGTCAGTCGTGCTACCCAGAAAACCATGCCCAATAACCAGCCCCCCTGACTGATCGCGATTGAGTGCGGAGAAAAAAGAGCGATGAGGACGATGCAGAAAAGCACGCCTCGGTCGAGCCATTTGCTGAGAGGGCTACTTGATTCGCTGTTCGCTGGCATCTTCACGCTTGAGGGGTTTGAAAATTCGGGTTTCGACCCAAGGCGGACCTGTCGAGTCGGCGCAGTACGTCGGGGCGTCGCGCGATTAAGCAGGAACGTACGTCAACCTGATCACGTCCTCGCCAATTCGTTCGCTGGCCACAAGGCGCAGCCGTGGCCGGGGGCCGGCGAAGAATGGCTGTCCAGACCCGAGTACGATGGGATGGATGTAGAGTCGATACTCATCAATCAGATCAAGGCTGGTCAGGCTCCCGGCCAGATTGGGTCCGGCCACGTCGATCTCTCCATCCAGCTCGGCTTTTAACCTGCGTATCACGGCCTCGAGGTCATCCTCGATGAGGGTGGCGTTGGGTCCGACCGACTTCAACGAGCGCGACACAACCCACTTCGGCTGACTCCGCCACAGCGCCGCGAAGTCGCGATCCCCCGCGTCCCAATCCGGAAGGTCATCGTCCCAATAGCGCATGATCTCGTACATGCGGCGACCGTACACCATGCCGGTCAGGCCGCGCGCCTGCTCCATGAAGTGACGAGAGAGCGCGGGATCGGGTGGCCCAATTTTCATGTGGTCGACGTAGCCGTCCAGGGACTGGTTCAATCCATATACGAGCTTTGCCATGCTACAAATCCTCCAACCCAGGTTCTTCAGAATAGCTTAAGCCGACTTGCACGGTGAGGTTGGACACGATCTGCGCGTAGCATTGCCGGTGTGACCAATAACCAGAGGTCCGCTCTTCACCCAGGCGAATCTTCAACTGAGACACTACCAAAATTTGGAAGCGCTTTCAGAAATCTCCCACG
>DATFRK010000134.1:0-3135 GCA_035263325.1 Pyrinomonadaceae bacterium
AATTGTCTGAAACTTGATGTGCTGCCGGTCTATCTCCTCCAACTCCAAACGGAGATAACGACGGAGCATACGCATCAACGCGTCAACCTCGTAACGAGGTCGTTTCCAGTTCTCCGTGGAAAATGCATATAACGTGAGTGCCTGGAGGCCTAATCTGGCTCCCGTGTCCACGGCGGCTCTCACTGCTTCGACGCCCGCACGGTGGCCAGCTATTCGGGGTTGACCACGTTGAGCCGCCCAACGGCCGTTGCCATCCATGATTATGGCTACGTGTCGCGGCAGACGGTCCCACTTTATAGAGGCGAGTAACGACTCTTCTCTCGACCCCTTGACTACTACCTCAGCGAAATTAGCGAGCATCTGTTTAAGATAAGTATCAATGAATGCCTGGCTAAGACAAACTATTCTTGTGGTTCTCTGAACAACGTGTCAACTTTGGAGTGCGGGACTTTGGAGTGCGGGGACTCGTCACCGCTTTGTGACCGGCGTTTCGTGATCCCAAAGCGCCGACGAGTCGGCGCACTCCAAAAGTCCCCGCACTTCAAAGTCAGTCGTACCGCACTGACAACAATGACAAGCCCTTCGCCGGCGCAGTGGCTGCGACTAAAGGCCGCTTGCCTGTTTCGATTGCTTCAATCACAGAGCTTCGGTCCATCTCTCCCCGGCCCACTGCCAGCAACGTTCCGACAATCGCGCGCACCATGTAGCGCAGGAACCCGTCGGCACTGGCTGTGATCTCAATCATGCGACTGCGCGCCCTGGCATCTTCCCGTTCAGTCAAATCCAACCTCGTGATTGTCCGGACGCGATCTTCAACATCAGCCTGCGCGGCGGAAAAAGCAGTCCAATCGTGTTCACCCAGGAACAAGTCCGCCCCGGCTTTCATTTGCGTCAGATCAAGCGGCCGCGCCTCTTGCAGAACGTACCGCGACCAGAATGGTGACACTACAGGTCCATTCACGATCCGGTAGACGTAAGTCTTCTCCAACGCTGAGTAGCGAGCGTGAAACTCGTCGCTTATCTCCTCAGCGGCAAACACGCGTACGTCGTAACCTATGTTGCCATTGATCGCCGACCGTAGCTTCTCTCCGGTTATCTCGCGCTCGAGGACGACATTTGCCACCTGGCCCGCGGCATGTACTCCGGCATCAGTCCGTCCTGAGCCATGCACTGTGACGCTCCGTCCTTCGATTAATGAGAGTGCCGCAGTCAACTCCCCTTGCACTGTTCTCAGGTCGTCTTGTATTTGCCAGCCATGAAAATCGGTGCCGTCGTACTGAAGGGTGAGTTTGAAATTCATCGGACTGTTACTGTTACTAACGCGCTGAAACTCTCTTTTGCCTGCGGA
Source organism: Pyrinomonadaceae bacterium (assembly GCA_035263325.1). Classification (GTDB taxonomy): domain Bacteria; phylum Acidobacteriota; class Blastocatellia; order Pyrinomonadales; family Pyrinomonadaceae; genus PSRF01. The sequence goes on from DATFRK010000134.1 coordinate 1,349, forward strand.
AAAGTACCGCGCAGAGAACGTAAGAGATAATGGACCATTGGAAGAAAATTCCGATTGCGGCAATCGTTTCGCTAAAACTATGTGGATTGCCTTCAATGAGGGCGGCAACAATAACTGGAATTATGTTTACTGCTCCCCATAGATTGGGAATCGCCGTATGCCAAAGAAAATAACTGTGAAAAGGTGAGGACTCGCTAAAGGCTAGCCAAGTGATAAAGAGGGCCAATGTACCTACTATGAAGGAGATTATAATTTTCGCCATTCAAGTCCCAGGTGCGTGACAGTCTCTGCAGGCGCGCACACTCTTCTATCACAGCGTGTTTGCGGTTACGCTCCAACCTTTCGACTTCCTGGCTTGGTTGGTGTTTCGCCACGCTTACAGGCTTCGCAATCCGCTGCTTCGACCGCGGGGACGTTCAAAGAGGCCAGCGCAACTCTAGGGACGCCCAGATCCACAGAACCTCCGGACCGATCAATAATCGAAGCCGCGCCTATGACTTCGGCGCCAGCTTCACGCAACGCCGCGATAGTCTCTCGCGTTGAACCACCGGTGGTAATGACATCTTCTACCACCAGTGTCTTCTCGCCCGCTGAAACGGTGAACCCACGACGCAAAATCATTTTTCCGCTTTCACGTTCCGTCCAGATAAACCTCGCTCCCAACGCCCGTGCCACCTCGTGACCGATGACGATGCCACCGATGGCCGGTGACGCAACCAACTGCACTCCCTGACCCTGAAAGTGTTCCGCAATCGCTCGACCAAACTCTGCGGCCCGCTCAGGAAATTGGAGCACCAACGCACACTGCAAGTAGACTGGACTGTGCAAACCACTGGTCAACAGGAAGTGACCTTCCAGGAGCGCTCCGGTCGTCTTAAACGTGTCGATTACCGCTTTAGCTTCCAAAATTCTCACCTCGGGAGACATTTAAGCATGTTACAATCAAGCCCTGTGCCGCCGTACTCGAACTTAGTTTCAGATTCAACTCTCGTCCAAGACACAATCGATCTTCTCATCGACTCCGGAGGACGCGCTCCCGCCGCGCAGATCGTTGATGCTGTCTTCAAGCTTTCACATATCGATGACGAGTTGGCGGGTTTGCTCGTAGCCGACCTGGTTAAGAATGACCGTCGCTTCAAGATCATCGACAACAACACAGTGGAGTTACTACAAGACGATTGGCAATCGCGTCTTCTGAAAGACCTGGATTTCGTCGTTGTGGATGTGGAAGCTACTGGCGCTAAAACCCCACCCAACCGACTAATCGAACTTGGCGCGTACCGGATTCGCGGCGGTCGCATCGTCGACAAGTTTCTCTCACTCGTCAATCCCGAGATTCCTATTCCGAGATTCGTCGTAACTCTGACGGGTATAACCAACGAGATGGTGAAGCAGGCGCCGGTGTTCGCCGAAGTCGCTCCGCGCTGGCTGGATTTTGTCAGCGACTCGGTCCTGGTCGCTCACAACGCTCCGTTTGATACCAGCTTTCTCAATCACGAGATCTCACGCGTCTACCCGGGGCACCGCATGGTCAACCCGCATCTTTGCACTGTTAGACTTTCGCGACGCGCTCTGCCGGAATTGACCAATCACCGTCTCGACACCATCGCCGATCACTTTGCAATTCCCATCATCAGCCGCCACCGCGCCGGCAGTGATGCACTCGCTACAGCAGAAATCTTTCTGTTTTTACTCACCAAACTCGAAGAAAACTACGGCATAAAAGATCTAGCGTCAGCGCGAAGCTTTCAGTTTCCTGAGATCAAACCAGCTGAAGATGTTGCCGT
>DATFRK010000135.1:0-8021 GCA_035263325.1 Pyrinomonadaceae bacterium
CACTAGCAATCCAAGTCCGTCGTACATCGCTCGAGTGGCCACTGTCTTTAACAACAACGGCTCGGGAGTGCGCGGTGATCTGAAAGCTGTTGTCAAAGCCATCCTGCTGGATCCGGAAGCCAGGGGCAACGCGAAGTGTTCGGCGACATACGGCAAACTGCGTGAACCCGCTGTCTTCCTCACCCACCTTTTCCGCGCTTTGGATAGCACTGGAGGAATGTGGGGCATACCGCAAGTGAGTCGCGGCCTGGGCCAGAATGTCTTTTCGCCGCCCGATGTCTTTAACTTCTATCAGCCAGACTTCCGCATTGTCGCTGACGGACAAACTATCTTTGCGCCGCCGGCGCAGATACTTACCACCTCAACGATCATTCAGCGGGAAAACTTTTTGAATAACTTCCTTAACGGCCAGGTCCAGGCTGGCGGCGATCCTAATCCCGTTGGCTCGGACACAACCACGGTTGTCATTTCACCAACGCTACTTACTTCACTTGATGCCCTGGCGCCAAATCCCGCGCAACTCGTAGACGCTCTCAACCAGAGACTAATGCACGGGACTCTATCACCAACCGCGCGCCAGTCAGTTATCGACGCGGTCACAAGTGTTGGTAACAACAATCGTGAGCGGGTGCGGACGGCCATCTTCATCATCGCATCCTCGATGCAATATCAGGTGCAACGCTAAAGGAGGGTATATGTCATTTACGCGAAGAGAATTTCTGAAATGCTGCGGTCGAGGAATGAGTGCGGCAACCATGATGACGGCACTGGGTTATGCCGGTTTGGAAAATGCGTATGCTCAAGGAAGCGATTACAAGGCACTCGTCTGCATCTTTCTCGAGGGCGGCAATGATGGGTGGAACACCATCGTGCCAATGGGCGCGCCGAACAGCATCTATACTTCCAATCGCCAGGGATTGGCACTCCCACTGAACAGCCTCTTGCCCTTAACTTTCACTGGACCAGCCCCGGGAGAGTTCGGGTTTCACCCGCGTCTGACGGGTCTCAGGAACTTGTTCAATCAAGGACGGGTGGCCGTGGTCAATAACGTCGGCAACCTCTTGCAGCCTGTCACGCCACAACAGGTGTTGGCGAATCCAAGTTTAGGACCGTCAGGTCTATTCGACCATTTTCAACAGCAAACCTACTCGCAGAGTCTCACGGCTAGTAGCACTTTAGGCTGGGGCAACTCGGTCGGCGGTAATTTCACCACCTTCAACTCGGGACCACTCATACCGATGTTGATGACCATGGTTAACAACACTCCGTATCTGCGGGGCCCGGCTGCCACGATCACGATCCAGCCAAATATTCAATTGGGCATCACCGGCTTGCCGGCGACCGGGCCATTACCGCCGCGCTTCGCCGGACTGCAACAAGTCGCAGCGGTGCTGGATGATCTGGCCCAGGTCAATGCACTCAACGGGCGAGTGTCGCGGGCAATTGACGATTCGCGTGTCGTAGGCAGTGTGTTTTCTTCACCACCGCCTTTCACGACAGTCTTCCCGGCGACGAACATCGGCGACCAGTTACGACAGATCGCGCTGGCGATTTCCGCACGCAGCGCTCTCGGACATAACCGGCGACAACTGTTCTATGCGCAAGTGCCTGGTAACGCTTACGACTTTCATGGAACGCAGCTCGCTTCACAAGACCGGCTCCTCGGTGAACTCGACGCGGCGATGACTGCCTTCTTTAACGCCACGAATGAATTGGCAGTAGCCAATCAGGTGGTGACGTTCATCTTCAGTGAGTTTGGGCGCACCATCCGCATCAATGGCGATGGCTCGGACCACGGTTGGGGCAATCACTATCTGGTGATGGGCGGGTCAGTGCTCGGCGGTCGGTTTTATGGAACTTATCCACCAGTACAGGTTGGTTTAACGGAACTCGACTTCCCGTTGTTTAGCGTCTCGGGCAACTTCCGGGGGGCTTTCATTCCCACGTTTTCGATGGACCAGTATGGGGCGACACTGGCGCGTTGGTTTGGTCTTTCCGATGCTGCCGCAACGGATGTGTTTCCTAACCTCGCCAACTTCAACGTCAGGAACATCGGGTTCTTGCCGTAGAGCCATTTTGGATATGTAGGTAATTGGATTTGCACAAAGAGGGTAAATACCCCCAACGGCAGTTGGGGGATTGTTCAAGTCCTTTCTACCAGACGAAGCAACCGGATTACTGCGCCGACTGCGAAACGATATTCTCGCGGGCCGTAGTTAGCGCAGTAATGTGGTCGGACAGCTCTTCGTAGAAAGGATCTGAACCATCCACCAACTACCGTTGGTGGGATTTTCGTGGCGGGTCTCCGTGTCCAGTAGAAAGGACTTGAACGATCCACCAACTGCCGTTGGTGGAATTCGACTTTTGCATGAGGCCAGGAGGACTAGAAAGATGTCTAACTCACAAAGACGAATAGCACGATACACCCTCGTGTTAGCCACCTCATTGCTGGTCCTGCTACAAATCTGGCCCACTCTCACGCAGACTCCGACTTCGGCCCAAAGCCAGACCTACACCTGGCGTAATGTCGTGACCAACGGTGGCGGCGGATTTGTTCCCGGCATCATATTCAACCCTACCGAGCAAAACTTAATCTACGCGCGGACTGACATCGGCGGCGCTTACCGTTGGAATCAAGCGACCAGTCGCTGGATTCCTTTGCTGGATTCACTGAGTTTTGACGATTGGAATCTGATGGGTGTCGATAGCCTGGCCACTGACGCGCTCGAGCCCAACCGGCTTTACATACTTGCCGGCACTTATACCAACGAATGGACCAATCAGAATGGCGCCATCCTTCGTTCTACGGATCGCGGCAACACCTTTCAGCGGACGAACCTGCCGTTCAAATCAGGCGGCAACATGCCCGGTCGTTCCATGGGCGAGCGCCTCGCGGTCGATCCGAATCGCAACAGCATCCTGTTTCTGGGCACACGTAGCGGCAATGGCCTCTGGAAGAGTACCGACTTTGGGGTCACGTGGGCCAAAGTCACCAGTTTTCCGAATCCGGGGAACTTTGTGCAACAACCCGGCGACGTTTACCTTGGCGACAATGTAGGGGTTGTCTGGGTCACATTCGACAAGCGTACCGGAAGCGCGAATAGCGCCACGCAGACGATCTATGTCGGGGTTGCCGACAAGGCTAATCCCGTCTATCGCAGCACCAACGGCGGCACGACCTGGGCGCCGGTTCCATTTCAGCCGACCGGATTTCTGGCCCATCATGGAGTGTTGTCGCCGAACGGCATCTTGTACGTCACATATAGCGACTGGGCTGGTCCTTACGACGGTGGCAAAGGTGATGTTTGGAAGTTCGATACAGCCACCGGTGTCTGGACCATGATCAGCCCTATACCATCCAGCAGCACCGACGACTACTTCGGATACGGAGGTCTCGCAGTTGACACCCGGGCGCCAAACACGATCATGGTTTCGGCCCTCAACTCCTGGTGGCCGGATACCATCATTTTTCGCAGCACTAACGGCGGCGCGACCTGGACCAGGATCTGGGACTGGGGCGGTTCCGGCCGTACATTCCGTTATGTGCAAGACATCAGTGCGGCGCCCTGGTTGACCTTCAACGCCAATCCGCAACCGCCGGAAATAACTCCTAAGCTTGGGTGGATGGTTGGCGATCTAGAGATCGATCCCTTCAACTCCAATCGCATGCTGTACGGCACTGGAGCCACGATCTTTGGCAGCGATGATCTCACTGCCTGGGACAACGGCGCGCAAATCCACATCTCCGTCAAAGCGCAGGGTATTGAAGAGACTGCGGTACTCGATCTCATCAGTCCCCCGAGTGGCGCGCCATTAATCAGCGGTTTGGGTGATGTCTGTGGTTTCAGGCATAACAGTCTGACAACGACGCCGGCGGCGATGATGGGTAGTCCCACATTTATCTCAACCACTAGTTTGGATTTTGCAGAGTTGAGTCCCGGCTTCTTGGTGCGAGTGGGTAACGCGAATACGGGCATCAAGAATTCCGGCTTCTCGTTCGATGGTGGCGCGAATTGGTTCCAGGGAAACAATCAACCCGGAGGTGTGAACGGAGGCGGCACGGTGGCAGCCGCTGCGAATGCGACTCGCGTTGTTTGGAGTCCTTCAGGTGCGGGCGTGTATTTTTCGACAGACAACGGTAACTCCTGGACTCCGTCGACAGGCATTCCCGCCGGCGCCAGAGTCGGTTCCGATCGCGTCGATCCAATGCGCTTTTATGGTTTTGCAAACGGAACCTTCTACGTCAGCAGCAACGGTGGCGCGACCTTCACCGCTTCAGCGGCGACGGGACTGCCGAGTACTGCGAAATTCAAAGCTGTCGCCGGTCACACGGGTGACATCTGGTTGGCGGGAGGCAACGAAGGTGGCACGTACGGTTTGTGGCACTCAACAAATTTTGGCGCCAACTTCACCAAACTGGCGAATGTACAAGAAGCCGACAATATTGGTTTTGGAATGCCGGCCCCCGGTCAAAGTTATGTGGCCCTTTACACCAGTGCACAGATCAATGGTGTCCGCGGTATCTATCGTTCGGATGACGCTGGCGCCAGTTGGGCGCGAATTAATGATGACTTGCACCAATACGGATCTACGGGTGGAGCAATCACTGGCGACCCGAGAGTGTACGGACGCGTTTATGTGAGTACGAACGGGCGCGGCATTATCGTTGGTGATCCGAGTGGACAACCGACGCCGACACCGACACCGACACCAACTCCTACGCCTACGCCAACGCCAACGCCGACTCCTACACCAACTCCAACTCCTACACCGACTCCCACCCCAACGCCGACGCCAACTTCAACGCCCAATTTCACTCTGTCAGCAAACCCAGCGACGATCACTCTTAATCGCGGAGCGAACACTACAAGTAATATCACGGTGACGCGGAGTGGAGGCTTCACTGCCAACGTCACCTTCAGCGCAAGTGGATTGCCGAGTGGGGTGACTGCAAACTTCAATCCGCCCGCCACTACCGCTAACAGCAGTGTGTTAACTCTAACAGCGTCGTCGACAGCGACACTCGGGCAAACAGCCGTAACCGTAACAGGAACCGGCGGCGGACTCACGCGAACGGCGACGATCAACTTGACTGTGAGTTCCGGTGGAACAGGGGGCGTGACAGTGACGCCGGTCATCAACAGCAATGGGCCGTGGTTCAACGATCAGGCGGTCTCAATCAACAACACTGCCCCGATCACGTCGTTGTCGATCACGATCATCATCCAGCGGACCACAGGCGTCAGTCACAATGGGCAATACAACACGGTCGGACCACAGATAACGCAAAGCAACGCCAGCACCACGACCACCATTACTTACCTGTTCAATCTTGCTAGCGGACAAACACTCGGTACAGGTAATAGCATGTTTGCTGCGCAGACCAGTGGCACGGGAACCGTTCATCCCACCGCTGGAGACACTTATAGCGTTACTTACACCACCGGAGGCTCAACTTTCACCCAAACGGGCCATTTTTGAGCACAAGTGAGTTATGTCGCGTCGCTCGTTATGGTGGAATGTTTAAGGTCGTGTGAACGTCATAATCCAGTTTGTCTCCCAGGTCTTCCCCTCATCGTCTGAGAAGGCCTGCTCCCACCGGGGTGAGGATGTCGTTCGAGTCCAGCGGAAACGGCAACTCACTTTCTTGCCGTTGACCATTTCATCGCCATAGAACTCGGCGACGTCACCGAGAAATCTGCCGACCATTGGCGGCAGCAAGGTCCTTGCCCGCGCCGTGTCGGCCCAGTGAATGGTCCATTCACCGGTTTCCGGGTTGAAGAGCCGCAGCGTGATGCCCTCGAACAGTTTACCCTCACGGATCGTGCTGTAACGATCGAGATGGCCGAATCCGTCAAGCAGAGGCTCCACTTTCGATTGAGCTGCGAATTCCGTCCACTCGGTCGAGTGACAAAGGCGCGCCTTCAGATATTCGTTACGGATCTTCCAGGAGCCGAACAGGAAGTCGAAGTCATGCTTCGTGGCTCGAGCGGCAACAGGGCCACCACCTAACCGCGAACGAGGAGTCGGATCGAGCTCCAGTAACGATACCTGGTGATCGTTGAGAGCTACGAGGCTGACGAGGTGAGCAAAAGCTGATTCGGACCATTCGTCGGCAGCAACACTGCCGAACCAGGCAAGTACCTGCTCGCCTTCGCGCACTGGCAACTTTGTGAATGTATTCGGACCGGACTCCGTAACGAAAACGCCTTCAAGACGTACCCGATTCACCTTTAGCACGGGCACGACTTGTCGTTCGAAATCAGAGATGACCTCAGCAGCAACGGGCTGCGGCAGCTGATAAGTACCAGCGAGCACACACGTGGCAACGCCCTCATTTTCACTGGCTCGACTTAGCTGGAACGAGAACTCTGGCCGGGCGGGCTTGAGTAGCAGCACATTGTCGGAATCCAGCATGGTGCTATTGGCCGCATCACGGTACGCGGCCCATACCGGGCCGCCATAGAACGATGCGAGCGCCTTATGACGGCTCTCCATATTGGCAAAGCCGCGTAACCACACAAAGCGATCCGGATCACGTCGATCGCGGAATTGGCCCACCAGGGTCATGCCAACCGCTTCCTGGGATTCGACAAAGTGACGCTCAAACAGATCGATCAGTTTGTCGCGTTCGCCATGCTTGAGCGTGTACTGGCGCAGTTCAAGGACTGAGCAACAACTTGCGTCCGCTGGAATTGACTCGTTCATTGTTTTAGCTTGAGAGTTTGGCGCACCACGAAACGCCTTTAAGGATCATCTCGGTGAAACAAATCAGCTCTTCACGGCAACACAATAGGCCATCTTTTTTAGGAAGGGATTGTAAAAATGCGAACTAACTCGCGAGCGCGTCCAGAAAGGGTTGTTGAGTGACCATTTCTTCTCGTTGCAACTGTGAAGGCTTCAACCCGGTGAATCGTTTGATCGCTCGAATGAAATGGGATTGATCGTAGTACCCGCTCTGATAGCAAATCTCAGTTAAAGACTTAGTTTTATCTCTATTAAGGAGCCGCACCCCGTTTTGTAGTTGATTGATTTGGGCGAAGAGTTTCGGAGAAATTCCTACATGCGCCAGGAAAAGCTTCTCAAGATAACGCGTAGTTACGCCCAGCTCCATGGCAATTTGAGGTAATGCTGCACACCCATGACTCTCGACAATCTGCCGCACCGCCGAATTAAGATACTCAAACTTAACTCCTCCTTCGTGCCGAAACTGCTCACAAAAAAAGTGCTCCAGCACGGAGATTCGATCCTCCATGGTTGCGGCATCAGCAATCCGCTCGTGAATGCTCTTTACGCGATCTCCCCAAATAGCTGCCAGGTCGACGACTGTATCGTTGAACCGCCTTGCGTTTTCCCGTATCAGAAACGATGCCGTGTGGGCATGAAACTTGGCGCCAATCATCCTCAGGCAACCGCGCGCCGTGATGTCGTAGTGGCTCGTGTTCTGGCCCGCCAGAAAGCAACCAGGCTCGGGTTGACTACGGTTGTCCGCCGCAATCCGATTCACTCTGTCTCCGAAATGAAAAACCATTTCCGAAGAGCCGTCCGGAAAAATTCTTTCAGAAAACTTCTCTGTGCCGTTTCCGCAATTCAACTCGATCCACCAGAAATATCTGATGATATGGCGCAGGTTTTTAGCTGGGTTGACCTTTCTAAATATCAAGGCTTTACTCACGGCAATGTCTTGGCGGCTTCGAGAACCTGTTCGGGCCGCGCGATCTTAAAAAAATTCTCTGAAATCATCCGCCAGCGAATTGTGCCCGATGAATCGAGCAGGAACTCAGCCGGACGCGCAATGTCTTTGCCGCTCGCTAACTCATGCGCGTGAACCAGATCGTAGCGGAGAATTGTCTCGAGTTTTGGATCCGAAAGAAAAGTAAAAGTGTACCCCGCTTCTTGAATCATGTGAACGCGAGTCTGCTCGGCTGCATCAACGCTGATCCCGACAATGCGTATTCCTGCCTCGTTAAACTTATTCAGATTTTGCTCGAAACTTCGCAACTCGAAGTGACAATTCCCTC
>DATFRK010000136.1:0-2733 GCA_035263325.1 Pyrinomonadaceae bacterium
CTCATATGCGCAAAATACTCCTAACTCTACCTCTTGTGCCGATCCTCTTCCTCGCCAAACACTCCTCACCCACTCAACCCGCGCTACTCATCTTTCGTCACGTTACTATCATCGACATGACCGGCGCCCCACCAAAACCAGACATGTCTGTTGTCGTTGCCGGGACACACATCACCCAGGTGGGACGCGTTGACCAGCTGAACATTCCCAAAGGTGCCCAGGTGGTTGATGCTTCAGGAAAGTTCATGATCCCCGGACTCTGGGACATGCACTTTCACTTCCACGAAATCGAACGCTCGCTGCTGCTGCTGATCGCCAATGGCGTCACCGGTGTACGCGATATCGGGAACCATCCGGAACAGATCTTCTCCTGGCGCGACCAAATTGCCACGGGAAAACTCTTAGGACCGCGCATTGTCGCGTGTGGACCACTAATCGACGGGAATCCGCCGGCCAATGCGCCAATCTCACTGGTTGTGACAAACGAAGCTGAGGCGCGAGCGGCAGTGCGAACACTCAAATCTCAGGGCGCAGAGTTTCTAAAAGTCTACGACCGTTTGTCGCGCGAGGCATATTTCGCCATCGCCGCTGAAGCAAAGAAACAACAAATTCCTTTCGTGGGCCATGTACCGGTCTCAATCACGACAATCGAGGCTTCGAATACAGGCCAGCAGAGCATTGAGCATTTGGGCAGCATTCTGGAAGGTTGCTCGGCGGCGGAAACCGAACTCAGGAACTGGCCTCAAGAACCAATGAAAGAGGGTGACTTCTCGGCTTTTCCCCGGCGTATCGCTGCCCGCGGCAGCAGAATGCTCGACACTTATGACGAAATAAAATGTTTGGCCCAGGCAAAGATCCTCGCGCGCAACCAGACCTGGCAAGTACCGACCTTGATCACCAAGGAAGTACAAACGTACATCGACGACATCAGCAAGCGCGACGATCCTCGGCTCCGTTATTCAACCGCCGCAGAGATCGAGGCGTCAAAACCGCAGAATGCTTTTCTCTCAAAATATCGCACGCCTGAGTACATAGTCTTTAAAAAGCGACTCTTTGCTAGTGAACTGAGTGTGGTTGGCTTGCTCCATCGAGCCGGCGTGCCGTTTATGGTTGGCACTGATGCGTTCGGCAGCGCCTACGTCTTCACCGGATTCAGTGTGCACGACGAGTTAGCGCTGTTTGTACGAGCTGGCTTTACGCCAATGGAAGCGCTGCAAGCAGCTACCCGCAACCCGGCAAACTTTCTTGGCGAGCTCTCTTCGCAAGGGACAATTGAGCCAGGCAAACTTGCCAACCTGGTATTGCTCGAGGCAAATCCCCTTGAGGATATCAACAATTCCCGGAAAATCTGGGGCGTCGCACTTAAAGGAAGGTACTTCTCGCAGGACGAGATTCATAGTATGTTAGCCAGTGTCGCCAAGTTGGCGAATCCCTAGACACGAGCCTCGTCAAAATGAACAAAATACTTCTGTTATTTTTGCTTCTAATATTCTGTGCTTTAGCAGCCTGCAGCAAGAAGGCAGCAACTCCACCGGCTACAGCCAGTGCAACCCCAGCCCCGCCTAGTGCTGAAACGCGCACGGCCTTTAGCTCTCCTGAAGCACTGACCAAATTCCTCGAGCAGCGCTGGCCGCTAAGCGGAATCCAAACCTTCTCCATTCCAGAGCGCAGGCACAACGAGCAGTTTGAGAATCTCGGAGTCGAGGGCCAGGTATGGCGCGGCAGTCTTTTTGCCAACCAAAACACCGGATTCGACGAGATCAGTTGGTACGCGAATACAAAAAACGGTCGAGCCACCATCTACTCATTGGGCGCGAGAAAGGGAGAAGACTTTTGGTTGCTGGAAATCGCTGACGAAGACGACGTGAGGCAGCCACCCGATTTTGCACCGGATCCCAAGCTAGGGGAGTTTGTCGGCCACAAGTAGGGCTATCGACGCTTGGAACTCTCGGTTGCCTGCGCCGCTCGCTGTCGTGCGAGCGTTACCAACGCTGGTTCAGCGTCGACTGTTTGAGCCACCGCTTGAAACTGCACGACTGCCTGCGCCGGCTTCCCCACCTCCATGTAAGCCTCGCCATATCTGAAGTGGACCAGGTCGGTCGCCGACCTCGCCGACTTGTCACGCAGTAACGATTCGAAGATGTTGAACCCCTCTTGCTCTACAGTTGCGGCATCTTCTTGCTTAGGTTGTTGCCCACTGGCTGCCTCGGCTATGAGTGCGTCGGCAATCTGTAAGCGGAAGAAGTAGTTGCGTGGATACTTGGACGCCAGCTGTCGTGAGACGGCAACTGCGTCAGTCCAACGCTTCTCTTTTTTGTAAATGTCAATCAACAGGAGCCTGGCCATGTCGCTGGCCCAGTGTCCTTGGGTGGCGACTCGTTCCAGGGTCTGCAATCCCCGCTTCTTTGAACCTCGCACACCGCTAAGACCGGCTAACATTTTCACCGGCAACGGCAGCGAGCCAACAATGTAATCTTGCATTCCGATCGTAAGCTCGGCGTCGTGATAATTGGGATCGAGCTTTAGTACTTCACGATGATGATCCACAGAATCAATACTGCTGCGCAACGCCGCCGTATATCGTTTCTCAATCGCCGCCGCAAACACCGCCTTCAGGCCTTCAGTGGCTCCCAGAAAATACAGTGCCTCGATGTCTTTGGGATCGCGCTTTAGTCGAGCCTCGGCGAGCGACTCCGCTGCTCTGGTCCACTGGCGAAACTGCTTCACCACCTG
>DATFRK010000137.1:0-7635 GCA_035263325.1 Pyrinomonadaceae bacterium
GATACTTGGCGCTGGCGCATGCGCATGGACGCGAAAAACAATTCTCATGAAACCTTCTGGCGGCAGATGTTACGTTATCTCGTAAGCGGCTCACCTTTGCAAACAGAAGTGGGAGCTGAACAGGACGTCTATACCATGGACGACACGGTGCGAGTGGTGGCCGACATTCGAGACAAGCGTTACAACGCGGTGAACGACGCGCATGCAACAGCGCGCATCACCAAACCCTCGGGGGCAACGATTGAAGTGCCGCTGAAATTTACGACGCTCAATGACGTCAATACCTATGCCGGCGAGTTCAAGGCCGATGAACTGGGCCAGCATCGGATCGACCTGAACGCCACCAGTAGCAGTATTGGACCAGTAGCCGCGACGGCCAACATTTTAGTCAGCGATCGCAATCGCGAGTACTACGGCGCGACCCAGAATAGCGATCTATTAAAACGAATTGCCGCTGAGACTGGTGGCAAGTACTACCCGATCTCCGACGTCCAATCGCTACTTGATGATTTGACCTATCGTAAGACGCCCTACTCCGAACGGGTAACTAAAGATCTGTGGGACATGCCGATTAACTTTATTTTGATTATCGGTCTGGTAAGTGCTGAATGGTTCTTGCGCAAGCGTGAAGGGCTGGCGTAAGCCACGGGCTGTAATAGCGGCAAATAACAATGAGAGTTTCGTCACTGCACCTAAGGGCAGCATTTCTTGTCTTTGCGCTATTGGTTGTCACCTGCGCGCAGACGCGCGGACCGCAGCAGAACTCCCAACCCTCAGCTCCAACCCCACTGCGAAAGAGTCCTCCTGATCCAAACAAGTTTGCCGTCATTATAAATGGCCCCGGCGGCGAAGCAGCTTACGCGACCTTGTTTGCCGAGTGGACCACTAACTTGAACAAAGCGCTGACAACTAGATTTGGCTTTCCCGGCGAGCACATCAAACTTCTGACTGAAAAACCCGAAGACGGGTCACTGCGGGCCACTGCTGAAGAAGTAAAACGGGCGTTCGCCCTGTTGAAAACCGAGCTAAAACCCGACAATGTCTTGTTTCTGTTTTTGATCGGCCACGGTACGTTCGATGGCAAAGAGTCGAAGTTCAACCTGGTTGGACCAGACTTGTCGGCCGTTGAATACAACGCGTTACTTGCAGAGCTGCCTACAAAACGAATTGTTGTCTTTAACATGTCGAGTGCGAGTGGCGAGTTCACCAAGAGTTTGTCTGCCAAAGGACGCATCGTGGTAACCGCAACTCGCAGCGGTCAGGAGCAAAACCTGGCCCGCTTTGCCGGATTCTTCGTCACTGCTCTGAACGCCGACGATGCGGATGCAGATCAGGACGGTCATATCTCCGTGCTTGAAGCTTTCAATTACGCCAACCGTCTAACTGCTGAATACTATGCTCGCGGCGGTCGCCTCGCCACGGAACACGCGCTAATAGAGGACAACGGTGATGGTGTGGGCCGGGAAAAGGCGGAGAACGGCGAGGGACTGCTGGCCCGGGCAACCTACTTCGACTCGCTCAACTACGAGGAAGCTGCCGCCAGTGCCGCCACCGCAAAGTTGCTGCGAGACCGGGCTCGCCTCGAAGGCGAGATCGAGCAATTGATTGCCCGCAAACGCGACCTGGCGGAGACGGAGTACGAGGCGGCGCTGGAAAGACTTTTTATTGAACTGGCAAAAGTGAATCGCTCGATCAAACAGGCGGGGAGTTAGCAAGAAAGATGGGGTGATTGCGTGACGCGTTGGCAACTGAGAGTTCCGGGCTCACAGAGAATAGGGCATATTGTCCTCGCGATCTTTCTCTGTTCATTTTTGCTGCAGGCTTCGGCAAGGGCACAGGATGAGACACCTGGGATTGACGAATTAAAGAAGGGTCAGTACGACGTTGCCCTGAAACTCCTTTCCGCTCGACTCGCAGCCAGCCCTACCGATGCCGCCGCAGAGAAGCTCTTGTTAGTGGCGCTCAATGAAACCGGGCGCTATGCGGAAGCGGAAACTGCAGCGAAGAAATTCCTGCTGAAGTCGCCCGATGCGGGTGGGGTACGTCATCAATTAGCCGAGATTTATGCAGCCACCGGTCGTTACACTGAAGCGATTGAGGAGTTTGCGCGGGCAGCGTCTGACCAGGAAAAGGCCAAAGTGCCTCGGGGCGAAAAACTCGAGAGCGATTTGCGCCGGGCTGATCTCCTGGTCATCGTCGGCCAGCAAGCTGCCGCTCAACCGATCTTCGAATCGTTCGTCAAGCATTACACCGATAACGATCCGCAAACTGCACTCGAATTGACCCTGGTCGCCCGCGCGCTGGTCCATCTGGAAAAATTCCAGGACGCCAACGACGCGTACCGTGCCGCGATTGACTCAGATTCAACTCACCTCGACGCTCAGCTAGGCGCGGCTGAACTGTTCACTGATAAATACAACTACGGTGATGCCTCCCAGTTTCTTGACGACGCCTTGCAAGTCAATCCGAATAGTGCCCGGGCTCACCTGGATGTGGCCATCAACAAGAAACTGGATGGCGGCGAAGAGATGTCTGCCGCACTGGAACGGGCCCTGACGATCAATCCTAACTATGTCGCAGCGATGGCCTTCAAGGCAGGTCTAGCCCTGGAGGCGGGGGAGTTCACGGAAGCGAACGCTCAACTCGACAAGGCCCTGAAGATCAATCCTCGATCGTTGGAAGTGCATTCGTTGCGCGCTGCCATGTTCTATTTGCAGGACCGCGATCGCGATCTCGAAACCGAAATCGCCGCCACCCTGGCAATTAATCCGCGCTATGGCGAGGCCTACAACATACTGTCGCACTTCGCTACGATTACGCGACGCGTTTCACAATCAGCCGAGTTCGCGCGCAAGGCGACGCAGATCTCGCCGCGACTTTGGGATGCGCACTTGAACCTCGGCATGGCCTTGTTGCGCCTGGGCCAAATGCAGCCGGGCCGGGCGGAAATCGAGCTCGCCTTTAAAGGAGATCCGTTCAACGTTTGGGCCAAGAACACGCTCGACCTCTTGGACGTAATGCAGGATTTTAAAGAGACCAGGCATGCTGGCTTTCTAATCAAAACTTCGGTGCAGGAGAGCAATGTCCTACCTGGCTATGCCGGTAAACTCCTCGACGAAGCAGCGGCAAAATTAACGGCGAAGTATCACTTTACGCCGCAAGGTCCAATCACAGTCGAAATCTTCCCCAACCATGAAGACTTTGCCGTTCGCACAATTGGCATTCCTGGGCTCGGTGCACTCGGGGTCTGTTTTGGAACTGTGATCGTCCAGGACTCTCCCTCGGCGCGCGAGACTGGCGAATTCAACTGGGGTAGCACTCTGTGGCATGAATACACTCACGTGATCACGTTGCAAATGACTGACTACCGCATCCCGCGCTGGTTTTCTGAAGGCTTGTCAGTTTATGAGGAACGTCGCGCTCGACCGGGTTGGGGTGATGATTGGAACCCACTCTTCGTGCGGTCTTTTGGCGAAGGACGGTGGTTCAAGATCGCCGATCTCGACGCGGGCTTTCAACGCCCGCGCCGTTTGCAAGACTTGCCGATTGCTTATTTCCAGGCCTCGCAGGTTTGCGAATTCATCGCCGACCGTTTCGGTTTTGACGCCATCCTCAAAATGTTGGCCCTCTACCGCGATAAGGCCAAAACACCGGATATCTTGCGTCAGGTACTAAACCTCAGTGAAAGTGACTTCGACCACGCCTTCTCTGCGTACGTCGAAAGTAAAGCGCGGCCTTTACAGACGGCGCTAAGGAGCCAGGCAAACTTCGTGGCCTCGCTGACAAAAGAAGAGGTGCTGAAGCTGCTGGCCACTGAGGACACCTACGGTTTACATTTGCGGGCCGCTCACTTGCTTCAAGCTGACGGAGACACCCAAGGGGCGATCACTCACTACAAACGCGCCATCGAGTTGTTTCCCTATGACACCGGTGACGGAAACGCCTACGAAGCGTTAGCCACCTTGTTGGAGCAGAAAGGCGATAAGGCCCAGGCGGCCGAGGTCCTGGAACAGTTGATTGCTAAGGATGAAAACGATCCCAAGCCACTCAAGTCCTTAATCCGTTTACGCCTGGAACAAAAAGACTACCGGCGAGCACTTGAAGCTTTGCGCTCGAGCTTTTATGTTGGACCATTCGACTATGCCGCCCACTCCAAAGCAGGTGAGCTAAGCCTCGATGCCAATGACTACGCCGGAGCACTGGAAGAGTTTCAGGTGGCGCTGGCGTTGCAGCCGCCTAACGTCGCCGAAGCCAACTACAACCTGGCGAGTGCCTATTTCCTCCTCGGGCGTCAGCCCGAAGCAAAGAAATCAGTCTTGCGCGCACTGGAAGCAGCGCCACGCTATGAAAAGGCCCAGGAATTGTTGTTGCGCATTGTGGGCCAGTAGACCTTTAGATTTTTGATTTTGATCTGGTTCATTGGTTGTTGGAGTTCGGTGTTCTTGGGGTCATTGATTCGTTGAGATCTGAGATCGGGAATCTTAATGTTCGGCTTGGAGCTCGGGCTCCCAAATTGTCTTAATTCTTTCTGCGTAATCTGCGTAATCTGTGGATAGAAGAGGAAAAACATGGCGGTTGAACCACAAATAATTAACGACGAGGAGTTACTCGACAAGCTCGGCTTCGCCCGCGAACGCCTGTTGCGGGAAATTCGCAAGGCAATAGTTGGACAAGACGAAGTGGTCGAACAGGTGTTGCTGTCACTCTTCGTCGGGGGCCACTCGATTATCACCGGCGTGCCCGGACTCGCGAAGACCCTGCTGGTACGCACGATCGCCAATGTGCTGGATTTATCGTTCAAGCGAATCCAGTTCACCCCGGATCTAATGCCCGCAGATATCACCGGCACCGAAATCATCGAAGAAGACCGCGCCACCGGTCGCCGCTCACTCGAGTTTATCCGTGGGCCAATCTTCGCCAACATTGTCCTGGCCGATGAGATCAACCGCACGCCGCCAAAAACACAAGCCGCCTTGCTTGAAGCGATGCAAGAAGGGCGCGTGACAGTACAAGGTATGGGCTACGAACTGCCGCGCCCGTTTCATGTGTTGGCCACCCAGAATCCGATCGAGATGGAAGGCACCTATCCCCTGCCCGAAGCCCAACTCGATCGCTTCATGTTCAATGTGAAGATTGGCTACCTGCCGGAAGAAGACGAAGTAGCAGTCGTCAAACAGACCACTTCGCCACAGGACTTCGACTTCGAACGACTGATGTCGGCCAGCGAGATCATCGCGTTTCAGCGGCTGGTGAAACAAGTGCCGGCTTCTGACACGGTAGCTCGTTATGCGGTTCGCCTGGTGAATGCCAGTCGACCAAACACTCCGGCTGCACCTGACTTCGTGAATAAGTGGGTAACCTGGGGCGCTTCGTTGCGCGCTTCACAGTTCTTGATCCTGGGCGGCAAAGCGCGCGCAATTCTTCGCGGACGCTACAACGTCTCCTGCGAAGATGTGCGCGCTGTAGCCCCTCCCGTTTTGCGTCATCGCGTGTTGCTGAATTTCCAGGCCGAGGCAGAAAAGGTCGATTCCGATCGAGTAATTCAACAGTTGGTTGACACTATCCCCGAACCAAAGAGCGGCCTTTAACCATGGGACCGCGGGCGGGCCGCCCGCTTACGTCCTAAGACTCCAGACTGGGTTCAACTAGATGTGGCCCTTCCTCAACAAGAAATCGCGACCTGTCAGCGAAGCACCCCGGCCAACTGCCCCGCCGGCCACAACCCCGGCGCGTTTTCTTGATCCTGAACTACTCGCTCGCATTGGCTCACTCGAATTACTGGCCCGGGCGGTGGTTGAAGGTTTCATGTCGGGACTGCATCGCTCTCCTTTCACCGGTTTCTCCACTGAATTCACTGAATACCGTCAATACAACCCGGGCGACGATCTGCGTTACCTGGACTGGCGTTTACTCGGCCGCACCGACCGCTACTTCATCAAGAAGTACCGGGCAGATACGAATACACAGTGTCACTTGCTGGTTGATACCAGCGCCTCGATGCGTTACTCGCACGGCACCAGAGTCACAAAGCTGCAATACGCACAGTTTCTTTCTGCGTCACTGGCCTATCTTTTGGGCCGGCAGCAGGATTCGGTCGGCCTGGTCGCTTTCGATGAACAGGTCCACACCCATGTGCCGGCGCGCAATCGTACCGGCCACATGCAGACCATTTTCGGTCGACTCTCAATGTTGGAAGCAGGAGGTGAGACGCGGCTCGCGGAATCACTCCACCAACTGGCCGAACTGCTGACTCGTCGCGGTATCGTTGTCCTGATCTCAGACTTTTACGATCAGCCCGATCGCTTGCAACCTGCGTTTCAGCATCTTCGCTTCAAGGGCCACGACCTGATCGCCTTTCACGTTTTGGATAAGAACGAGTTGGAGTTTGATTTCGACGATCCGGTCCTGCTGCTCGAGGACGCGGAAACGCAGGAGCAGATGCCAGTGCTGCCAGATGTAATCGGTGGTGGTTATCGCGACAGAATGCGTCGGCATGTTGACGAGATGCGCCGTAGTGCCGCCGTGAACAACGTTGACTATGAGCTGATCACAACGGACCAGCCACTCGACTTTGCTTTGTTTTCGTTTCTCTCCCGACGCAGTGGCAAGTAACTGGGGAGCGCGGGCGCTCCCATTTAGAGATGTCATTCCTCAATCCACTTTTCTGGTTCGGACTGGCGGCGATTGCCGCACCGATACTCGTGCACCTGGTGCGCCGGACCAGAGCGCGCCGCGTTCAATTCCCCGCCCTGGTTTTTGTTAGACAAGTCCCGCAGCGCACCATTCGCCGCCGTACACTGCACAATCTTCTCCTGCTCCTGCTTCGCTGTCTCGCGATCCTGCTCATCGTCATCGCGTTCACTCGACCATTCTTCAGTGGGCGCAGCGCCGCTAAGGAGAATCTATCCGCCGGCGCCACAGTCATCTTGATCGACGATTCACTCAGCATGCGACGGGAGCAGCTTTTCGCCGAGGCACAACATCGCGCCGAGTCTGTTATTGACGACGCGCGCAATGACGAGCGACTGGCCCTGGTCACTTTTGACAAACGCTACAACGTAATAAATCGCTTTGTAGTCGATAAGAATAGGCTCGTAACGGGAGTTAAAACTCTGAGCGCCGGTTGGGACGGAACTGATTACGAGCAAGCGTTGCGCGGGGCGGAGTCGCTATTGAATGAAGTGAGGACCAGCGGACCAAAGAAGATCGTGATGATCTCTGATTTTCAGGCCACGGGTTGGAACCAGGCCAATGCCACATTCAAACTCGGTCACGAAACTCAACTTGTCACGATGGACGTAGGAGGCAACAATCCGCCGCCCAATGTTGCCGTCACCAATTTGGAAGCACGCAGCGTAGTGTTCGCACAAAAGTATACGGACAACCTGGCTGTTCATGTTAACAACTTCAGCGACACACCAAAGGATCGATTACAAGTAAGTTTTCAAATTAACGATCAGACTGTAGACCGACGCGAGCTTAGCCTCGGCAGCCGCGACTCCCGGGTCATCGAGTTCACTGGCTTCAACCTGGCAGAAGGAGCAAACCGCTGCGCCATTGAGATCGATGCTGGGGATTTTGCGCCAGACAATCACTTCTTCTTTACGCTACGCCGGGAAGTGCCCGCCAAGGCGT
>DATFRK010000138.1:0-2817 GCA_035263325.1 Pyrinomonadaceae bacterium
ACCAGCGTGGCGGTAACGCGCAGCTGGCTCAGGCCGGATCCCGCCAGGTAGTATTTATAGTCACGGAACAGTTTTTCGAACACCGTAAGCAAACCACGCGCGCCGGTTTTTTCTTTTGCGGCTGCCTCGGCCAGCAGCCGCAGTGCTTCGTCTTCGAAACTGATTTCAATGCCGTAGGCGCGGAAGGCGCGTTCATATTGGCGGAGCAAACTGCCCTCCGAATACTTCATAATTTTGAAGAGATCTTCGGCGTCGAGATCTTCACAAACGACGCGCACCGGCAGTCGGCCAATAAATTCCGGCTCGAATCCGTATTCGATGAAATCCTGGGTCGTCACGTGCTGAAACAATTCCTTGTCCATCACTTGAATTGGTTCAGCGCTGAATCCGATCTGACCCTGCCGGACGCGACGTGCAACCTGTTCCTTCAATTTCTCAAATGCGCCACTGACCACGAAGAGAATGTGTCGAGTGTTGATCGTTTCTCGTTTTGCCTTGCCTCGGCGTTGAAATTCGAAGGCCGCCTGCAATTGCGCCTGCAGGTCATTCATGCTGCGGACTGGCACTTCCGTTTCCTCCATCAACTTCAGCAGCGTGGTCTGCACGCCGCGTCCACTGACGTCCCGACCGATTAAATTTCCGGCCGCAGCGATCTTGTCGATCTCGTCGATGTAAATGATTCCAAATTGCGCCAGATTCACATCCCCGTTGGCTTTGTGTACTAGTTCGCGAACTAAATCTTCCACATCGCCACCGACGTAACCCGTCTCGCTAAACTTCGTGGCGTCGGCTTTTACGAACGGCACTTTGATCAAGTCAGCGATGTGTTTGATGAGGTAAGTCTTACCGACCCCAGTCGGCCCAACCAAAATCACGTTTTGCTTGATGTATTCAATCTCCTGCGCACGCGCGGCATCTTCTTTTTCGAGACGGCGCAAGTAATTGGCATGGTTGTAATGATCGCAAACTGCGATCGCCAGAACCTTCTTCGCTTCCTCCTGCTTGATCACAAAGCGGTCGAGATGCGACTTGATATCGCGCGGTAGAAGGTTGAACTCGAATTCCTGGTGATCGGGTCTCTCCGACTTTTCGTCCTCCTCCGCAGCCGCTGGTTCTGGTTCGGTAAAAGCAGCCACTGAGACCCGGTCGCCGAAGTTCTGCTTCATAAACTCCGTGATCTTCGCCTTCAGTTCGTCTGGCGAAGGAAACTGCGGTGGTGGGTTTTGCTCCATATCGCGATCAAGAAAAGTCGCGCCAAAAATCAATTATGGCAATGATTCCTCTGGAATCTGACGTTCAGGACTGAGAATTCGTTCATCTTCTTTCTTGCCCCGACGGCCAGTGGTTCGCCATTGTTCTGTAGGAAGCCGATCTACCTTTTGTTAAAGACAAACCCGGTAAGGTCGCTATGGCGACTCCTCAACGCGTTGTTGAACCCGTCTGACCAATATCGGAAAAGAGCCGCGGTATCTGTTCCTGGTATTCAGGCTTGGCTCTCGCAGCGGTTTCAGCTAATTCCCTTGCCTCTTCGCTTTGCCCGGTTTCGCTGGCAAAGACCGCGCACCGCCATTGGCGATCAGCTGCGTCCCGCGCTCCTGGACTGATGAACGATTTGGACACGGCCAGTAATACCTTCGGCGAGAGCTTCTCCCAGGTGATCCATGCAATGCCATACGGAAGTTTCATGGTGAGGCCTTCATCTGTGGCGCTCACTATGCCGGTATACCGTGCGCCGGAGCTATCCGTGAGTGCACCAGAGAAATGCGCACGATTGAGATCGTCAACCAGCGTGTTCTTCCAATCGGACATGAGCCGCGCCCTCTTCTCTGCAACTTCTTCAGCAGGCTTGTAATATCCGCCGGTCAGTTTCACATTCCTGATCCCCTCACCCGCTTGAGCAAAGTGATAAAGGGCGACCTGCTCTTTATAATCGGCAAGTGCTTTCTTCCATGGACCGCGGTCAAAAGGGGCCGTCGCAATGGCCGTCAGGTCTGTCCACGAAGGCAAAAAGCTGCGCGCAGCAAAAAACAAAGTCCCCGCGACCACTACGGCCGGTAAACCCAAGCGAATGACAAGTGGCATGCGCCAGAGCCAGCATAAAACATCTTTTAGCGCATCAAGGCCACGCAGAGTAAAACGAGACAAGGCCGAATGCCACCGGCGCCGGCGCGTCTCACCGGCGCTGGTTGCATCCTCCAACGCCAGCGCCTGCCATGCTCGCTCAAGCTCCGCCACCAGATCATCATAAGAGGAAAAACGCTGCGCCGGATCAGCCGCGATCATTCGCTGTAAAACCTCCGTAGTCGCCGCGGAAACGTCCGGTACGGTCGGCCGCAAATCGAGTGGCCGTTGTTTTGATTCGAGCAGTGCGGCCGCGGAATTGGTTCTGGCTTCGATTGGCGGTTTGCCAGCAATCGCATGAAAGAGTGTTGCCCCCAAACTGTAAATGTCGCTGCGAAAGTCCTCCGGGTCGTTGTTTAGTCTTTCCGGCGAGACATATTCGGGCGTTCCCCAAACGACACCTCCGGTCCCCCAGCGTTGCGTTGCAGTGCTGGCCAGACCGAAGTCGCCAATTTTTGCTGCGTGTTCATCTACAAACAAAATATTAGCCGGCTTCACGTCGCGGTGAATCAGACCTCGCCTATGTGCGGCCCGCAGTCCCTTTGCAACCTGAATGCCAATCTCGAGCACGCGCCTTTCTGGTAACCGCGGTTGTAGCGCCATCAGATCGTCGAGGCTTCCATGATCGACCAACTCCATTACCACATAGAACTGGCCGTGATCTGTTCCCGAATCGAAGACCTGTATCACGTAAGG
>DATFRK010000139.1:0-7318 GCA_035263325.1 Pyrinomonadaceae bacterium
CAGATTTACTACGTGGCGATCTTGGAGAAGAACCAGTTCGTGCCCACGCTTTACCGCATTCCAGTCCTAGGTGGTACTCCGACGAAGGTGCTTGACCGTGTCTCTAGCGCGATCGGGTTCTCGCAGGATGGCAAGCAGTTCGCCTTCGTACGCAAGAATCAAGACAACATGGAATTGATGGTGGCAAACACTGACGGCAGCGGACAGCCCAGGACCATTGCCGTCGAAAAACAACCGGACGAATTTTCCCTGTCCGGCCCATCCTGGTCTCCAGACGGGAAGCGGATCGCTTGCGGCGTACATCATGGAGGTAAGGCTGCGGTTACTGAAGTTCTGATCGAAGGTGCACAAACGAAGCAAATCGGTGCAGAAGGTTGGGCCAGCATTGGTCGCGTGCTCTGGCTCGCTGACGGTAGTGGTCTGATCATCGCTGCTCAACCTCAGTCTTCATCGATCGGTACGCAGATATGGTTGCTTCCCTACCCCAGTGGCCCCGCCCGACGGATAACAAATGACCTCAACGGTTATGGAGATGTCAGCCTGGGTTTGACAGCAGATTCAAGTACCATTGCAACGATTCAACAGAACAACGTCAGTGGCATTTGGATCAGTGGACAAGGTGAAGATGAAAGTCACGCCCAACAGATTCTCAAGACCAGTCTGCCGGATACGGTGGCCTGGACGCCGGACGGCAAAATCGTTTATGCGAGTCGCACTGGCGAAACCTGGGACATTTGGCTATCTAATCGTGATGGTTCGGAAAGCAAACAGCTGACAGCCGATGCCTTCATCGATCAACAACCGGCCGTCTCGGGCGATGGCCGCTATGTTGTTTTTCAATCCAATCGATCAGGTGCCCGGAATCTCTGGCGGATGGACACGGACGGCAGCAACCTCAAGCAACTGACCGAGGGCAAGTTCGAAGATGCGTCTCCGGTTTGTTCTCCTGATGGCCGCACAGTGATTTTCATGTCAGACCGATCGGGTACACCGACAGTTTGGCAGGTCGGAATCGACGGCGGAGTCCCAATGCAGTTGATTAATAATCGGTCCGAATACCCTTCGCTTTCGCCAGATGGCAAGTTGGTCGCCTATTTCTACAGGGACGAGCAGGCGAACAATCAACCTAAGCTATCGATTATTCCTGTCGCAGGTGGCGCGCCTCTTAAGACGGTCGATCTCCCTCGCTCCGCTCAACCTTTCGCCTTCGCCTGGATGCCTGATGGAAAGTCGATCGCTTATCTGGATAAAGGCTCTGGAATTCTCAACGTCTGGAGTCACCCAATTGAGGCGGGCGCCCCAAAACAGTTAACGGATTTCAAGTCACAGTTAATAACCAGTTTTGCTGTCTCGCGCGACGGAAAGATTGCGGTGTACCGAGTTTCGCCAACGAGGGACATTGTCCTGATCAAGGATTTCCGCTAAGCCGCGTTAACGTGCTCTTGAGTTTTCGTGTTATTTCGTGTGAATTCGTGGATCGTACGTGACAGAGAGCACGATACACGTAACCACACAAAATAGCACCAAAGACCGTTGATAACTGGAAGCCGCTCTGGCCCAGAAACTCGAGCGTACTGTCCAAGAACTGAAGGAGAACCTCCCAATGAGTAACAAAGAATGGACCATAATGATCTATATGGCCGGCGACAATAACCTCGCCGTTGACATGGCCTACGCAATGGAACAAATAAAGGGTGTCGCTGATGCTGGTGCTGAAAGCCCAAACCTCTTCGTCTACTACGACGGCAACTCGCCCTCCATTCCGACACTTTACTGTGATTTCTCAGAATCGAGGAAACCGCGTTATGTACGTTCTTATAAAGTACCCAACAAACTCTACCCCGTAGCCAAGAAAGAAAATGAGAACGCCGCCGATCCACGGGCAATCCTTAACTTTATCGACTGGTGCGTCAACAAAGTCGAGGTGGAAAACGACGGTGAGATAACTTTCGGTCGGCGGGCAGAAAAGTACGCGTTGATATTCTCCGGACACTCACTCGGTTTTCAGGATATCGGTTTGTTTAAGGACGAGACGTCAGGCAAATCGATGAACATGAAAGATTTCTATGCGGTGCTTTTGGGTGTAGTCAACACCAAGGAGAACCTGGAGAAAGAGGCAAAGAAGAATCAATGGGACGATGACGTACGTGAGATTGTAACGACAGTTCTGCTCGGTCAAAAACTCGACATCCTGGGTTTCGATAGCTGTGTCATGGGCATGCTCGAAGTCGGCTATCAGTTTTATAACGTAGCCAGGACCATGATTGCGTCTGAGGGCAGCGTTCCGAGCGCCGGCTGGACCTACGCAAAGATCCTCGGGCTGCTGGCAAGAGGAACTCGCGATGTCGAAACGCGAGATGTGGCGGGGCTTTTCGTCAAGGAATTCGTCCGTAGCCAGGATGCCTACACGGTGGGAGGTGTGTCAGTTGATATGGCCGCCTGGGATTTGTGCGAGTTTGAATCTTTAGCAAAGGCCTTCGACGAACTTTCTGGGGCGTTGCTCGCCTGCTTTAAGGACGAAGAGTGTCGCGTATACCGGCAAATGGAACGAGTGATTCTTCAAGTGCATTGGAAGTGCCAGTCCTACATGTTCGACCAAAATGTCGATCTCGGAGATTTCTGCGAATTGCTTGATCGAGAATGTGGTCTGGTGGCGGATGAATTGGGTGCAGCTGATGATGTTGATCTCTTGAAAGCGGTGCAGAAAGCGTGTCGACACGTGCTGAAGCAACTACAGAGAGCAGTGATCCTCAGTGGCTTTAGTGGCGGCAGCTATCAATACTCGAATGGCGTCTCGGTATTCTTCCCGTGGTCGCGCGAGGGTTATGAAGTATCGCGGAAGAATTACGAGAGCATGTGGTTTGCTAAAGAAGTAAGTCGGAAACAATTATCCTGGAAAGACTTTCTCAAAAAATATCTCTACGAGGTCAGTCTCCGCAAATTTGAGCCGCCTGCTGTTGATGCTGCTCCCGGATCCAAATACAAGTATTTTTCAGGGGTGAGATTCGACGAACGGATCGGTTCCGCTCTGTCAGGCAACGGCACTTCTACCAAGATCGCCGGTCAGGAAGGCACCAAGATCGCCGGCCAGGAAGGAACCAAGATCGCTGGTCAGGAAGGCACCAAGATCGCCGGCCAGGAAGGCACCAAGATCGCCGGCCAGGAAGGCACCAAGATCGCCGGCCAGGAAGGCACCAAGATCGCCGGTCAGGAAGGCACCAAGATGGGGGGCGGCGGTTCCAGTGGGTTCTTCAACAGCTTAAAGCTCTTCAAAAACATCGAGAGCCGCTGGAACATTTCTGGTTTTACCAAGAAACCTGACGAGACACACGTCAGCGACGACTAAGCTTCATTCTCCTTCAAGGTGTTTTTATGACATTGCCAGATCCGAACAACTTTGAGCTACAGCCTCACCTCATCGGCGATCTCCTCGAAGTTAGACCATTGGAGCCGGAAGACTGGGAAGCCCTGTTCGCGGTAGCTTCTGATCCGTTGATCTGGGAGCAACATCCAGCCTTCGATCGCTACCAGGAACAAGTCTTTCGCGAGTTTTTCCAGGAGGCGTTAACCTCTGGCGGCGCGTTCGCGATTGTTGACCGCGCTACAGGGCAGATTGTGGGCTCGTCGCGCTACTTCGGATTTGATCCAGAGCGGAAGGAAATCGAGATCGGCTGGACCTTTTTGGCACGTTCACACTGGGGCGGAAGTTACAACGGTGAGTTGAAGCGTCTGATGTTGGACCATGCATTCAATTTTGTTGATTCCGTAATTTTCGTCGTAGGCACAACAAATCTCCGCTCGCGAAAAGCGGTGGAGAAAATTGGGGGCGTGCTTACCGACAGGCGGCGAACAACCACCCGTCACGGAAAACTTAGTGAAAGCGTCGTGTATGAGATTAGGAAGTTCAAAACCAATGATCTTGATCGATGAATAGGACGCATCACCCTCACAGCGTCAGGACGACACGAAACCTCACCTTGCCACTATGCATTTGTTCGTAGGCCTCCGCGACACGATTGAGCGGATACTTTTCGATCATTGGGTGCACGTCACTCTGCGCACTGAATTCCAATGTATCTTGCGAATCCTTAGCCGTGCCTGAGTACCAGCCAGCCACCGAGCTCCGATGCATTATCAGGGAAAACACACTAATCGTAAGCGGCTCGGGTGGCGCAGCAGGAACAAGCAACAATCCGCTGGGCGCCAAGCCGTCAACCAAAGGGGAGATCGCCGCCGCACTCGGGGCCGTTGCCAGGATGACTCGCGCTCCTCCGAGCTTTTGTAACTCTGCCACCGCATCTGTTGCGGTCGAGTCGATGTAGTGATGTGCGCCAAGCTTGTGCGCGAGCGTTTGTTTGTCGTTACCCCGGTTGATCGCCACTGTCTCAAACCCCATCTGGCGGGCGTACTGAACTCCCAGGTGACCCAAGCCACCTATGCCGTGAACGGCCACAATGTCCCCCGCACGAGCACCAGAGTTGCGCAGCGCGTTGAAGACTGTCACCCCGGCGCACATGAATGGTCCGGCTTCTTCTGCGGGTACTTCATCGGGAATCGCAGCCAGCGTCGCTGCCGGTGCAATCATGTACTCCGCATACCCACCATCGAAGTCGACTCCGGTGACTTTTCGCTTGACGCACATCGCAAAGTCGCCCCGACGGCACTGTTCACACACGAAACAATGACCACCATGCCAGCCGACCCCAACGCGTTGCCCTTTTGACCACGCTGTCACACCGGCACCGACGGCATCGATCCGACCGGCTACTTCATGACCGGGCACACGCGGATATTGGAGTCCTGGCCAGATACCATCCTTTACGAGCACGTCGCTATGGCAAATACCGCACGCCTCAACCTTCACGCGCACCTGTCCAGCACCGGGTTCCGGGACATCGCGCTCTACCAATTCCCAGTCTCCCCCGGCTCTGCTTATCTGAGCTGCTTTCATCGTGCTACCCATGATTGCTCTCCTTAAATGTCTGTCCACACATTATTACGCCGCAAACATTCGCGATTCTCGAACACCTTCGGCATAAATCGCTTGCTTGCGGCGAGATCATTCGGCCCCCCTTGTTCTGGTCGATGTTGGTAGCGGGCTGTTGCGTGTGCAACCTCTTCAACCAACAAAACCTTCACCTTTGCTCACAATCTTCGCCATTTGCTGCACATTTCGCCGGCCAATAAATCCAAGGCAACCTGTCAGTTTTGACAGTTTCGCACTGCTGCAGAAGGAATAGAATCGTCGCGTTGATCATAAACCTTCCGGCAAAAGAGTGCTTGTACCGAGGAGCAAATATTAAACCAAGTGAGGACTGATTAGCCGTTAACGAGGGTTCAGAGTAATTGGTTGATAAAAAGTTGAGGTGCGCCATGTCCAATAAAGAAAATCAGAAATCAAATGACGAACTTAGCTCAGAGAGATCGCCTGTCCTTCATGATGATCCGATAGCGGATACCAGCCAGGTGATTCCGCGCAAGATCCCAGCCGGAGTAGATCGTCGTACTTTCGTGATGCGAAGTGCTGTAGTCGGCGCAGCCGCCGTCATGACAGGCCGCATCGTCTCTGCACGCGATCGGACGCTAACGGCCATAAACGAGTCGGTGACGCCGCAAACCGCAAGCACGCCGCCGCTCTCCAACGATCTCGACGTCGTCAAAAAGGGCAAAGGCCCGGTGATGACTACGATTGACGAGTTCTACAAGGTCGGGCCGGGACCGTCGAGTTCGCACACCATTGGTCCAATGCGGATCACCTACGATTTTTATCAAAGGGCCACCAAACTTCCCGAGGACAAGCTAGCCAAAGCAACTGCTCTAAAGGTGCACCTGTTTGGTAGCTTGAGTGCAACCGGTAAAGGCCACGGCACCGAGCGTGCAGCACTCGCCGGACTCGTCGGCAAAGAACCGGCGACAGTCGATCCGAAGTTTCTCGACAGCCTGCGAGATAAACCCGACCAGACATTTCCGGTGAAGCTTGGCCCGAAGACGTTAGACGTCAGTTTGAAGGACATCGTTTACGACGCAACCAAGGGTGACTTCAAGCACCCAAACACGATGATCTGCAAACTTCTCGCGGGTAATGAACCGTTGCTTGAGCAGGAGTACTACTCAGTCGGCGGTGGCTTCATCGAGTGGAAAGGTTATACACCGCCGAAGAAGAACGCCCCGAAGTATCCATTCGCAACCATGAAAGAACTCCGGGCGCACGCCGAAAACAATAAGTTGTCGATCGCGCAGGTAATGCTTGCCAATGAGATGTCGATCGCAGGTAGGACGCAAGAAGAGGTATACGCCTTTGTCGACAAGATCATCAACGCGATGACCGCGACAGTAAAGTCAGGTCTGAGCATGCCGGAAGATGATGTGTTGCCTGGTCCAATCAAACTGCACAGCAAGGCAGCAACCGTCTACAAACGCGCGATGGACGACTCGTATCAGTCAGACCGCGGTATCGGCGCTCTGTCAGCTTATGCTTTGGCGGCCTCAGAAGAAAACGGTCGCGGTCACCTTGTGATTACTGCTCCGACCGGTGGTTCGGCGGGGGTCATGCCGGCTCTGGTGTACGGACTGATTGAGAATCGTAAGGTTCCCTTGCAGAAGGTCCGCGAAGGCATGATGGCAGCGGCGGCGGTCGGATATCTCTGCAAGCATCACGCTACGTTATCGGCTGCTGAAGGTGGTTGCCAGGCCGAAATAGGTGTCGCATCGTCGATGGCGGCGGCATTGGTCGCTACTGCTTATGACGCAGAACCAAGGGTCGTCGAGAATGCCGCTGAATCGGCGCTCGAGCATCACCTTGGTATGACCTGCGACCCCGTTGCGGGGTATGTACAGGTACCTTGTATTGAGCGTTGCGCTTTTGGTGCCGTCAAGGCGTGGACCGCCTATGCAATCGCCAGCAACGAGATAGCATCGAGACACCGCGTCGATCTCGATGCGACGATCCAGGCCCTGGCTCAAACTGCCAAGGACATGAACAGTAAGTACAAAGAAACTAGCGAGGCAGGGCTGGCCCTCTCAGTAGTGCTCTGCTGATCAAACCTTGTTAGATGGAACTCGGTTTGGATGTTCCACGCTTGAGTGTCCATTATTTATTGGCACGGCTCGCCAAGTCATAGAAGACGTCCATGACTTGGTGAGCCTTTGTTGTCCTAGACGGAGGTGCTGCATGTTTAGACACCGTGCATACGCTTTGATTTTGATTCCAGTGACCTTATTCGCAAGTTCTGTCTTCGGACAATCTCCGTCAACTCGATCCGAGAGCCCGCAGAAAGAAGCTGCTGTCACGCAGGGATCTCGACAGAGTAACTCGGAT